>CAZAGP010000026.1:0-4658 GCA_964484575.1 uncultured Candidatus Bathyarchaeia archaeon
GGAACACGGCTCAGGCGCTAATCAGTTCACATCGTCAGGGCATGTGCAAAAGGCAGTGAAGAAGCTGACCTCGAGACTCGCCACCAGACTTGGCACTGAGTGTCTGCCTCAATCGGAGAGCTCAAAGGCACTGAGCACACAGAATGAAGAGGAAAGGAGGTAAGGCAGTCATGCGCACTGTGATTTTACAACTTGGCTTACTGTTTTGCCTTTCGTGCCTCTGTCTTTGCCAGGACAACAGCGCGCCCGCGCAGACACCCCCAGGGGCTGCCGGGACGCCAGCACAGCAAAGTCCAAAGCCTGACGTACTCGTGTTAAAGGAGGGCACGGAGATCAAACTCAAATTCGCACAGAATGTGTCGAGTCGCGTCGCCCGACCAGGCCAGATGATCGAGTTCGTGGTTGCCGAACCGGTCATGGTAGATGGCGTGACTCTGATCAAACAAGGTGCTCGCAGCATTGGCTATGTGGCCGATACTGTGTCGGCCGGCGGAGTCGGCAAGGGAGGCGCCATGGAGATCCGCATGGAGGCCGTTCGCACCCGAGGAAAAATGGTGAAGCTC
Source organism: uncultured Candidatus Bathyarchaeia archaeon (assembly GCA_964484575.1). GTDB lineage: Archaea > Thermoproteota > Bathyarchaeia > 40CM-2-53-6 > 40CM-2-53-6 > FEN-987. The sequence continues at coordinate 564 of CAZAGP010000026.1, forward strand.
ACCGGCTCAGATTCCCTCGCGGAGAAACGGGCCACCGGCAAAGTGGTAGGAATGACCATCCTGTTTGGGTTAAGCGGCTTTCTGTCGGCGAGAGGGCATGAGGCCAAGATCCCCGAGGGCACACCCGTAACGGCCTACGTCGCGGAAGCTGTTGAGTTTCCCGTGAAGTAAATTCGGTTTTGAGATAAGGAAAGGGGTCACGAAATGCGCCAGGCGCTCGTGATACTGATCTTCATAGGAATGACCACTCTCGGCGTTGAGCCGACTCAAGCGCAAATAGATCAAAATCTCCGGGCCTGGTGGGCCGGAGGCGAAATTGGGGAGGGGCAGCTCAGCTTTTTATCCGACAAAATTCACCGCGACCGGACGCCAACCTTTGCGCTTGGCTTTTTCGGCGGTCACAGATTGGGTGACCAAGCCCGCGTTGGAATGGAGATGAACGGCTGGCTGCTCCAAGCGTCCAACCTGAACGACCCGACCGTCGGCGAAAGTGTGAGCAACGTGTTGGGCGTGGTTGACGTCTTCCCAACGCGCAAGATTCCCCTGTTCATCCGCGGCGGGGGCGGTCTCGCGATGTATCAAAACAATCGCCCCGGAGAATCGGGCGGCACAGGATGGTCCTGGACAGGTGGAGCGGGATACGAGGTTCGTTTCAGCGAGAGACTGGGGCTCGCTCCGATTGTCGAGTATGCGTACGGCAGGTTTGACGATGTTCGCAACCCGATCACGGTCGAGACGGGCCGCCACTATTCGGTAGTCGAGTTCAAGGTCGAGGCGATCTGGCACTTTGGAAAGAGAGCCGGCGGGTAGCCGTCATTTTGCTACGGCTTTCGCACAAAAGCTAAAGCAACGACCACGGCTTGGTCCTAGGGCGGTGCACAACTCCTGACCAACCGAAATACTTCCCTAATCCGTATAACTGATGTTGAAATCAGGTCAGCATGACCGGAATCCGGTCACAACGAGGCATGAAAATAGTCGCAAGCGGCGGGACAATGGTCAAGCCGCTGGCGAGCAAGCCCGGAACAACGCAATGGTGTGGATCGGGGAGCCCGTAAATCAGGTTGGAGCTGGACGCCGTAGGAACCACAAAGTGACACCTCCGCCAGGAGAGTTCGTTAGGGAGAATCTTTGAGTGCAGGCGTCTTCGCCAGAGGTAAAGGAGAAACGCCATGAGAGTCCATCACAAGTGCTGCGGTCTGGACGTACACAAGAAGATGATCGCTGCCTGCCTACTTACAGAAGATGCGGAGGGCAACAGCATTGCCGAGAAGCGCCTATTCGGAACCATGACGCGAGAGCTGCACGCACTGGCGCAGTGGCTATGCGCCGCGCAGGTCACCGCCGTCGCGATGGAGGCGACAGGGGTTTACTGGGTGCCGGTCTGGAATGTACTGGAACATTACGGACTGCAATTGTTGCTCATCAACCCGGAGCATTACAAAGCGGTGCGGGGGAGGAAGACCGACCTCAAGGACGGAACTCGCATTGCCGAACTCCTCCAGGACGGCCGTTTGGAAGGCAGCTATGTGCCCCCAGTGGCTATCCGGGTTCTGCGGGATCTGACGCGCTATCGCATCAAGCTGGTGCAGTACCGGTCCGCTCTCGCGAACCGCATTCAAAAGTTGCTGGAGCAAGGCAACATCAAACTGGCATCGGTGGCTAGCGACGCGCTAGGCGTGAGTGCGATGGCCATGCTGCGCGCCTTGGCGCAGGGAGAAACGGACGCGGTGCGAATGGCAGAGATGGCCAAAAAGCAACTTCGGAAGAAGATCCCCCAGTTGCAGCTTGCGCTGGAGGGCTGCCTGTTGCCGCATCATCGTTTACTGCTCCGCGAAATGATCGAGGATCTTGACCATGTGGCGGCTAAGATCACGCGGATCGAAGCAACGATCGAGCAACAGATGCGGCCCTTTCAGGAGGCCGTCAATCGGTGGCTGACCGTGCCCGGCATCAAACATCGCTTGGCCTGGAGCCTGGTCGCCGAAGTGGGTCCCACGGTAGAAGCCTTTCCTTCTGCGGCCGACATCGTGAGCTGGGCAGGTGTTTGTCCCGGCAACAACCAGACTGCCGGCAAACGCAAGAGTGGCACCACACGCGCCGGGAATCCATGGCTGCGTCGAGCGCTGTGCGAAGCTGCCTGGGCGGCCTCCAAAAGCAAAGGGACTTACCTGCAGGCGCAGTTTCGCCGTCTGGCGGCTCTGCGCGGTCCTAAACGCGCCCTGATCGCGGTGGCCAATTCCATCCTCACTGCTGGTTACTACATGCTGCAACGGGCCACCACCTACCAAGAGCTCGGCCCTGACTACTTCGACAAACGAAATACTCTCCGAGCGACCCATCGCTTGGTCAAACGCCTTGAAGCACTCGGGCACAGAGTCATCCTCGAACCCCGCTTCATTGCTGTTCCAAGCAGTTAGAAGAATTTTCTAGGGAGGCGATTGCACTCAAAACCCCCTACGCCGGGTCAATGAGTAATAACGGGATTTAGCGCCAGCGATCCGACTATTTCCCTGTCGTAGTCGCCAATATGGGCAGCAGACTTAGTCATTCCACAGCTCTTTGAACGTCTCTGGGATAACGTAGATAGTCAGAACTCCAGGCTCCGGCCGCTGAGTCTTGCTGCTACAGAGATTGCGGGTGACGATTCCCGTGGAGAGTATCCTGTCTATGTCATACACCTCTGTGTTGCGGAGAGTTTTGCCAGCATAATCGAATACCAAAAACTGCTTGAAATCGTCTCCGTATCGGCAATCACGTTCAATGAAGTCAACCCACACTCTTACTTCCCTAGGCTGCGTTGCTGAAACGTCGACGTGAGCATCTCCCCAAAGTTTCGTGCGTCTGTAGGAGTCCTCGAAGTTCTGAGGATCGGTGTTACCGAGGAATACATACGGTGAAGCGATCCATATGGGCCTTCCCGTCTTGCCATTCCGAATTTTCACAATGATCTGCTGGTGTGGCTTGGCAAGAGGGGAAGAGGCCTGTTGAGCGCTTAATCCACCCAAAGTGCAGCTTGCCAATGCGAACAACAGAAGCAGTTCCGTTTTCCGGGAACGATCTTGAAACGCCTTCGCGTTGGTGGCCGCTAACATTCTGAGCACGATTTTATATCGCAATCGCGCTGAATATCGAAAAGGTACCTAGCACGCACTATGCGCTGGGTGGCCAAACTTCTGTTAACAGGCGTTAGCACTCATTGACCCCACCGGGGATTTTGAGTGTAACCGGGATTTATCGCCAGCCATCGTGACAGCCACCGCCCGTTCTGGGAGTACGTAGCGAGTTCCTTCTCTAGTGCCATCTTGGGACACCCCCGCCAAAGGCGCGCGGATTATAACAACTTCTCTAAAAGACCGGCTCCGAAGTCGGTGGCAGCGGAAGCTCTTTTTCGCTCAAGGTTCAAGTTTTTTCTCTTTGCAAAATGCAACAAAACTTGTTTGTGTAAATTTGGGAGACTTCGGGCCTGTTGGAGACCCATTATCTAACTTTTGACCCACCCCCTCGGTAGCCGATCAACTGATACGCCCCGCGGCAACCTCCAAAGCGCTTCCATAGCGTTTTCGAGCAGGCCATTCCGGGTGTGTGGTCAATGATCCCAGGTGTGAGCTTTCCGTTAGAATCCAGCAGCGACTTTAACTCCCGCAAAACTTGCTCGTCTGTTTTGTTTCTAGTGAGGCTAGGGAGTGTCTGTTGCGCTGCGGCAAAAGTCCTGGGATCAACAATGCCCACGAAAGCACCGGGGATTATTACCCACTGTTCTCTTGGTACGGCAACAGGTGGTGCCCCCAACTTGCTTGTGGTTTGATTGAACACGTTACACCCGATGTACTTTGGATTTGTGAGAATCCTTCTTACAACCGAATGTGTCCATCGTTTGGTCTGCGGGCTTGGAGTTCCGCGTCGGTTGAGGTCCCGCGCGATTGCCTTCAGGCTCAGTTTCTCGACTGTGAACATTCGAAAGATGTCACGTACTTGTTCCACCTCATGGCGAAGTCCGGGAACCAGAATCACGCGATCAGTCATTAGGCTTTTCTTCTCACCGCGACTGAGCAGTTGTTTCGGCTTGCCCTCTGGCGAGATAAGCATTCGCTG
>CAZAGP010000027.1:0-2713 GCA_964484575.1 uncultured Candidatus Bathyarchaeia archaeon
CGATATGTAGTATGGATCTTCCCCGGCATCGTTCTCTGGTTTTCGTTTAGAGCGCTCACAAGCTACGTAGTTTACTGGATGCCTCTTATGCTCCTCTCTCTTCTCCTGTGGTACAATGCCGAATTAGCTTCAGCCTCGTCCACGAAGACTGGGTGATCAGGTTGATTTCAAAGCAAGTCAGGCGCTATTTCGCGCCCATCTCGGTAGTGATACTTATCTTGGCCGCGACATTCGCGTTCTTGAGCCTTCAGGGCACCTACACGGGTCCACCCGCAATATTGGACCCCAACTTCAGTCTGTGGATTACTGGCTCTAACGGCGCTCAACTGATGGTGTGGAATCTTGAGACTGTGAAGGAGGCGAGCGATCAAGCCGGGATCAATAGGACGATTGTCCAAGGTAGGAGCGCTCTTGAACTGAGCGTATTCCGCAGCGTAGTGGAATCTCGATGGGCTTACGCTTCAATATCTCAAACTTTGGATGGCGGGCGATTGGCCGCCCTTATGAACATGACCATAGGTTTATGGGTGTTCAAAGAGAAATGTCACTGTGATGCTGACCTATTCAACGGGACGTCAGTTATTCTAGCAGTTCAGACGAATGATGGCGTTCACACAATCCTCTATGTCTTCTCGGACGAGCTGCAGGATGTGAAGAGTCTCCCCAATGAAATGATCTTGTTCCTTCCGACCCCGTCAGACGTGTGGTCTTTCGAGAATTTGAACATAGCAAGCGACTATCGAATGATGCACTGGGGGACTCCTACCGAGTTAACCTTCAGCATAATTCTGGGCGTTGCGGGCCAAGCCGTAGGGCTGCATTCAGCATATGTGGGAGGGATTTCTCTATCTCGCGGTGACTTTTCGCCGTCTCAGAGCACATTTTCCCAACTCTTTGTACCGGATATCAAATTCCGACTAAACGCTTAAACTGCACAAATATCAAGCGAGTCGCGTGGAACGATTGGACAAACGCGCAACTCAGCCTCGCATTGAAGACCAGGGCGCATTCTCCGTCTACCCTCCATTCGGGGTTCCCGGTCGTAAGATACCTACGATGAACATTATCTCAATCCTATTCGGGTTTATGAGTATCGGCGTGCTCTTCTACTACACACTAAGCGCCTCTTCCCCATACGTACTCGGCCAGAGTCTGGTAAGCGCGGAGATCGACCTGGGCATTTTACAGTTGAAACCGATAACCCTCTTCATGTATCTTTTCTTTCTTTCCTACTGTTTTGGTTTGAACTCACCCATATCCAAGCAGAGGATGTTGCGGATAGGTGACCAGTTCTTTGAATCACTCTACGTATTGGCATGGTTCTTTGTGATGTTAAGCGGTTTCGAAGTTCTCTATCAAATCGTACTATGGTCCGCTGCATTGGCCGTTCAAGGATTGCAGAATCCTGACATTATCGTGAACTGGTGGCCTGCTAATCCTTACGCGATCAACGTAGTCTTCGCTGCTAAGCTTGTAGTGTTAATCTTCGCCGTGTCATGCTTCTCGGTAGATTACTTACGTCGTATGCGTAATGCTCGAGAGAGGCTTCTCAACAAAGCGCCTCCTGCTGGGCTGGACACGCTCAATACCTGAATCAGGTTCCAGAGGAGTAACAGCGAGAAAGCTACTCCAACCGCGTACATCGGGATCATCAGGTAGCCCGCAGTCTGCAAACTTCTCCAGATCGTGTCCGCTTGAAAATAGAGGTCATAAAAGTAGGGGCTGCTCCATAGAATTGGGATCGCGAAATAGTAGAACGGGGACCTAAGAAAGATGAAGATGAATGGGGCGATCCAAAGTCGAGTATCGCATTCCTTACACAAAAGCATTAGCGGAAGTATTGATACTAAGAATTGCTCGTTCAGAACTTTACCGAAAACGAAACTTACCAGCATAACCGCCAGAATGGCCTCTAGCAGTGGCAAACGTCTCCCGTACACCCGAACGATTACGGCCAGGCTTATTACTAGTAAAATGCTCGGGATCATTGAAATAAGAAGGTCGAACCGCACGTCCTCAATGATCCAGACGAAGTTGTACAAATTCACTCCACCCATAACGCGACTCGCCTGAAAACCTACAAGAACGTTCCAGAACGGGGTCGGACTCACAATCCAGTAGTAGAGTACAGGCAAGAGAGTGACTGAGAGTCCTCCTAGGAACATGCCAAGGTCCCTCCATTTCCCATAGAGCCTCACTACATACAACGGCAGAAGGACGATCGTGTATAGCTTCATTAAACTGAGTCCGTAAGTGAATCCGGAAAGCGCATAAGAGCCCTTATCGTTGAACGTGAGATAGGATAAAAGGAGAAAGACTGCCACGATCGCATCGAACATTCCCCAAACAACTGAAATGAAGATTACGTATGGACAGAACGCGTAGATTTCCGCTTTCTTAATGTCCAAGCCTGATAGAACGTAAACGACTGCAACGTCAGCCAATATGATGGGAATTTTGAGCATGAAGATTGCAAGCAGGGCCCAAGGGTACACGAGTATGGGAAGATTTGGGAAGTGGCCACCGATGATTGACGGAGCGGTCCCCGCGACCAGAGTGTACGCCCAGTAGAATGGGACGAAGAAGTAGATTAGCAAGGGGTGATAGGCGTATCCCTCGAAGAAGACTGGTAACCCGGTTGCTTGCTGCATCTGCACGGTTTGCTGGTACACGAAATTGTACAGGTTGCCGCCATTCAGCGCTATTGCGCTTG
>CAZAGP010000028.1:0-5036 GCA_964484575.1 uncultured Candidatus Bathyarchaeia archaeon
TTGTAAATCTCATCGAACTCTGCTTGCGTTATCTTACCCGTCAAATTCTATCAACCTTACTCTCCAACTATTGGTCCTTAAATGCGTTCAGGAGTCCGTCGTGTTCCGGTCCCTTTGGAAGAATCGGCCAAACATCAATGACGATTGCTTCCCATTGAGTTGCTGTTCCGATGCCTACGCACCAGCCTCTGCTTGCATTCGTGCAATATCAGGGCTCTCGTGAACCATGGTATGCGCACGCAGATTTAACGGCAGACTCTTCAAGCGTTTTCCCATGAACGCCGGGTTTTCGCGCACAACCTCCAAGTCTAGGATGAGAGACGGAGTAACAAGCTCGTTTCTCTCACTTCCAATCGCTGAACCGTACAGTTTGCGGGCTCTATCACGACCCTCATCAAGCAGTGAGTAACTCTGAGACAAACAAATTCACCAGATGACTCGGTTAACCGAATGACGTTTTTCATATCTAAAGGGATTGACGAATTTCCAACCTTTATCTTGCACTCGCGAGCCACTGTAAGACGGCCATCCCTGTGGAGCATAATTCGACCAAAGAACCGGACGCTTTCGCAGGACCAAATGCTTTTTCCAATAACAATCGAGCCTCACCGTCATCTCGAAAGCTGGACTTCCGTGGTCTCACGGATATCTGGCGGAAGGCGACGGATAATTGGAGCGAGCTCTGCGTTGCAATGGGTTGCACGAAGAAGATAGTTCCAGGCGCTCTCGTTCACACATACCCGATTGACCGATCGGGATCTTTCTACAATTCAACATATGTGCAGGACCCCGAATCCTTTGACATAGGAGATGTGGAGTACGCATATGGGGAACGAAAACTTCCGTTTGCCATAATCCTTCCAAGGTTAATCGGGTACGAGAAATTGGATGATTCGTTAGGGAAGCTAGGGTACTCCATGGCTCCACCCTGGATGCTGATGACGTTGAACGAATTGACTGGTGAGGGAAAACCTGAGATCAGAGTTGAAAAGATGCCTCGATCTAGACTTCGCGACTGGTTTGAATTGCAAGATGCTTTTCCACAGGTTGAGAGTTCTAAGTCAAGAAGACTGAGAATGGTAGAAAAACTATCAGGTGAGAAATCCGCGCAGCTCCTCCTTGCCAGTATCGGAACGAAATCGGTGGGCGCAGGATTACTCTTCATAAAGGATAGAATTGCATCAATCCACATGATTGCAACTCTGAACGCTTTTAGGAGAAGGCACGTCGCCACCACGGTAACTCTTGAAGCGATACGTCATGCAGAGAAAGATGACCCGGAATTTATCTGGCTAAGAACTAGAAGAGGTGGGACTGGCGAGAAGGTGTACTCGAAGATCGGCTTCGAAATAATCACAGACATACACTGTTACACGAAGACTCCGCAATGTGAAGATTGCAATCTGCCGCCAAAGTGAATCAAGAAAGGAAAGAAGCAGCTAATATCTGATCTTATTGCGAATTATGCATAACGAAGCTAATTTTCCAATCTCTATATTGAACTTCTTGTAGACGACCTATAACGGGTTGCAGGCAGGTTTGAAGAAGAAAGTGGTTCTAGAAAGGCAGCTAAACGCCTTCGATACAACAAACCTGGTTATTGGCGCAACCATTGGTGCAGACATTTACGTGGCCGCCTCTCTCTGCGCTAAGCTTCTTGGACCGGCTTCCATCCTAATCTGGTTAATTGGCGGAATCATGGCAACCGTTGTCGCACTATCGTTTGGGTACTGCGCGGCCATATTCCCTAAGGTTGGGGGACCATATGTGTACGCGAAAGAGGCAGCGGGCACCTTTAGCGGATTTATGGTTGGGTGGGCTCTCGTTTTAGCTGAATGGTTCTCATTAGCGGTCTTCCCTGTAGCTTTCACTCAGTACTTTCTGGTGTTTTTTCCAAACCTTGACCCCGTAGAGCAAACCCTGCTCAAAGGAGCGTTCATGCTGGTTATCTTCGTATCTAACGTGATTGGCGTAAGGGAAGCGGGCAAGTTTAATGATGCATTGACCATCGCGAAGGTGACACCTCTTATATTGATTATGTGTTTGGGGAGTGTCTTCCTAGGATTCCATCCCGATTTGGTTTCATCCCGTTTCCAACCGTTCTTTGGCGGTAACATGCAGAATGTTGGCCAAGTCCTAGTGATTGTTTTCTGGGCATATGCAGGTTTTGAGTTATCCACTCTTCCAGCCGATGAAATTCAAGATGCGAAGAAAACGATCCCGCGAGCGCTGACGATCGGCATGCTAATCGCTGCTTTGATCTACATGCTCACCAACTTCGTTGTGATTGGAGTAGTCGATCAACCTACTTTAGCTTCTTCACAAGCACCCTTAGTTGTCGCGGCCTCGAATATTTTCAGCTTCTCGCCCCTCTTAGCATGGATCGGAAGCATCATCGTGGGCGTTGGTGCATTAGTTTCCATTATGGGCGCAGACGAGTCGGGGACTATGGGAACGTCACGATTGGCTTTCGCCATGTCGGTCGATGGCTATCTTCCACGCTCCTTCAGCCACTTGCACAAATCCTACCATACACCCTACGTCGGTTTAGCTGTTCTTTGCGTGACTGCTTACGTGGCGAGTGTCGTAAACTCTCTCTCTGCCTTAGTGAACAGCTCTGTTTTCCTGCTCTCGCTAGCGTATCTTGCAACCGGCGGCTCGGCACTAATCCTAGGGAGAAGACATCTTAGGTCCGCGCCTAAGGGAATCTGGACGATGATCGTTCCAGGTTTAACGGTGTTCTTCTCAATCGTCTTGATGACTCAAGTTACTCGGCAGCAGGTCTTGATCTCCCTCATATTACTTGCAATGGGGATCCCAGTGTACGCGTTCTTCTCGCCGAAGAAGGAATTACTTGAACTGAAAGAATCCTTCCTCTCGGAGGAAGCAATTCTTGACAGGAGCTACCATCAGCAAAAGGTCTTCCTTGCATATGTACTAAGGCGCATCAAGCTTCTCATTTACAGAATTAGAGGAATCAAGAGGGCATTAGACGTCAAAGAGGAGCCTGAACAGAACGAGCGAGTGAACAGCGCGCGAGAATGAGTCGAATTAACCTAGTCTAACTATGCTTCAACAAGTATCAGGCTTAAGAACAGTCTAAGCAGTTCTATTTCCTTTGGCGCTTCTTACTAGCCAGTCTGCTTACTGACCTTACTATGACTATAATGGGCAGCTCCTGAGACGGCAGCCCATTAGGAAAGTCCGTCTTCGCACGGGAAGCACCATCCATAAGTTAGCTGTAGTTGCCTACTTGAACTCAACGCTCAGTCTTTCGACTTCAGGCCAGAAATACCGTCAGGACACGAAGACGGCTTCACTACGCTAACCCCAGATCAAGAGTGCATCACAATGCTACGATGCTGCATAAGAAAGAAGAAGGAGAAGTAACTGATTGCGATTCCGGAGTTGGTGAAAGTTGAACCTGTTGAAGGATAAAGTTGCGATTATCACGGGCGCCGGTGTGGGAATTGGGAAGGAGATTGCTCGCACTTTTGCAAGCGAAGGTGCTAAACTTGTACTTGCAGGACGAAACCGTCAAAGGTTGGATGCTGCGGTTCAAGTGTTACGATCGCAGGGAGCTTCAGCGTTAAGCATCGCGACAGATGTAAGTCATGAAAGAGAAGTTCTTGCTCTCTTCGATTCAACGATGAAGGAATTCGGCCGATTGGATATACTGGTGAACAATGCGGGACTAGTGGATCAAGCTCCACTAGAGCAAACATCTCTTGAGAGTTGGCAGAAGATTCTCGACACCAATTTGACGGGGCCTTTCCTCTGTACAAGGGAGGCTATGAAGATCATGAAACCTCAAGGGGGAGGACGAATCATCAACATCGGAAGCATAAGCGCCCAGATGCCCCGGCCTCACTTTGCAGCCTACAGTTGCTCGAAGATGGCTTTAGTGGCGCTGACTACGACGACGGCGCTCGAAGGGAGAGAATGTGGAATCGTGGCAAGTTGCATCCACCCAGGCAACGTAAACACGGCTCAGATGGGGGAGACCCCAGGTGAACCTGCAATGGAAATCGAAGAGGTTGTAAGAATAGTGATGATCATGGTCACGCTGCCGTTAACATCAAACTTACTTGAAGCAATAGTGCTACCCACAACCCAACCTTACCTGGGACGAGGATGAATCTTTTGAGTCGGAAATCGGAGCCTGAGAGCCGGCTAAAACCACCGTCATCTGCTGCCGAAGTTGCTGATTTCAGGTTTGACGAGGTTGATGAGATCCCGAGTATTGATTCTGATGCTTTTCGTGTGTGATCCAGGGTTAAAGTAGACGTACTCGTTCTCGAGGAGTTTCCCGTCGAAGTAGGTTTTAAGGTTCATTAGGTTTCCTAACGGATACACGCACCCTACCCCGCATTTCGCAATCTTCTCAGCTTCACTGACTGGAGCGAACGAGACCGATTTTACATTCAGCAGTCCCGCTAAGCGTGTGAAGTCGATCTTCAACCTACCAGGCAGAACAGCCAGGAAACATTGACCGGCACTTGTTTTCAGAATCATGGATTTCGCTATGAGGTTCTGGTCCACTCCCAAGTATTCCGCCATTTTAGGGCACGTGTAAACTGGCTGATGGTCGTGAACTTCGTAATTGACTCCAGCCTTCTTCAACGTCGTCTGAATCTCTTCTTCGACTTCATTCATGGTGAAAGTTCACCGAGTACGGGCTGTATGTGTTAAAACGAATCACGCCTAAGATACTTATCACTGGTCCAGGTATGTAAGCTAGGTTATACGGACTCATGAGACTCCGAGCTAGAACAGAGGATTCTGGTAGAGTATTATAGTGCGTAATTGATCTGGGTTTTGTGTTCTGTCTTCATGTACGCCCTGAGTGATGAACCCAACCTTCTCTTTACCCACAATTGTTCACTCCGGCCTTGCGAATGCTTTATCGAACGCTACGTCGGAAGGTTCAAAGTTAAGTCGCTTAACGAATTCGCAGGCTTCTCTTGCCCCATGTTCCCTCTCCATTCCCATGTCCTCCCATTCCACGGAAAGAGGCCCTTTGTAGCCGACCCTGT
>CAZAGP010000029.1:0-3617 GCA_964484575.1 uncultured Candidatus Bathyarchaeia archaeon
CTCGGGCATCTGATAGGGAACGCGTATTTTCGTGGAGTTGGGGTTGGACTAATTATTTCTTGGGTGACAAGCGTCATAGCCTATTACATTACAGAAAGACGAAAGAAAAGCGTGGACTGAAGGGATTAATCATGAACGGTAAACGCAACAGTCTGAAGCGTCTAGATCCAGTGAGCAACTAGCGCCTCGCGAACAGTTGTAATATCGCTATGACCAAGAAGGCTACGCCTGCATACAGAAGGCTGCCAGTCAAAAACCACACTACTACTCCAGCAAGAATCGGAATTATGAAATGTAGTAAGCCGCTTATTCATCTCGTTAAGCGGTCGTAGACCTTCTTTGAGCTCCTTTCGAAAATCAGGCATGAATCATCAACACTAGGTTGCAGATGGTTCGGATAATCCTAAGTAGAATGGGTGGAAAGGATCGCACAAAGGTGACGAGCTTACTGTGCTCTAATCATTACATGGTTTCAGCACCGTTCCACCTAGTAGAAATCAGTTTAACAGATCTATTGTGACTGATTTACTTGTGAGCATATGTCTACGATCTTCTGTCAGAAATGCGGTCAACAGTTAAGGGCAGAAGCGTTGTTCTGCCCAAGATGTGGTACTCAAATCGAATCAGGGGCACCTGTCAAATCGACTTCGAGTTCACCCACGCAGCCAATTCAACCATCGCCCTACGCTCAAGCACAGCATCAGAACTCAAAAGGCAACGTCGGCAAGATTATTGTCATTGCGCTTTTGATCATAATAGTACTAGTTGTTCCGGTTATTCCAAGGGATCGTGTGGTGTACGCTAATGGCGTGACTCAGGTGGTGACAATGTCTACGGCATACAATACTTCGCTTGAGACATACACGACCGCTTCATCAGTCCAAGTAGGCGTCTACCAGGGAACGTTGCAGTATATCCCATTCCAGAACTACACGCAGAATTATAATCAGAATTACTATTATTACGGAAATCCTTACTATTATTACGGATATTCTTACTACAGATATCGCTCGCCGAGTTGTTACTACAGCACTATTAACGACTATTCTTGCTCATATTCGTACTATTATCCGAACTACGGGTACTATTCTGGTTACTACCCATACGGCGGGTACTACAATTACATGCCATATTCCACTAACTATAACAGTTACGCGACAACGGTCACCATTAACCCAAGCGATAACGTCGTTCAAGTGCAGCAGACACAGGAATCGGACGGCTTACTGTCACTTACGTTAACCCATTTCGACGGTTCATCAGTGACTTATAGCCACGTGACTCAGCAGAATCTAACGCAATCAGGCACATCAACGATCCAAATCACGAGCGTTGCAACTGACACGGTCACGAATACGGCGGTAGCCCCAGTAACAAATCCAATCCAATGCCAAAACTGCATACTACAGCATGTTACCGAACACGTGAGCTTACTGCAACTCTTACTGGGCTATTAGCTGACCATGATGATTACAAGCGGTTCTTAATCAAACTTCGACCTGTCCTTACAGGAGCTTTTCCACTAGGATTCCTGAATTAGGTTCTGAAGATTTCTCTTCGAGGCGGGTTGCTTTGGGCCAATTGCGGGATGATGAACTTGAGCCAGTGAGGGTTGTGCTTGAGCGGCAATCAGCAGCAGTTGTGGATGGTCACCATTGCTCGTGAATATAGTTACAAAAACTTCGTGGCCCTCCTTTAGGAACGTAGCCACGGAAATACGTTGGGTGTTTGCAAGAAATGGATACGATTGTAATCTCAGTGACTGGGAAGAAGCTAACCCAGGAGGCAAAATTCTTTTCATAGGCACTCTCGACAACAAAACTCTCCAATTCGTTGAGCACCTCTCACACGGGAGCGATTTGGTATATTACGTGACAACAGAAGGTTTGAGTCAGTTAGAAGATTCTAGTATTCGCACTGCGAAACGACTCAAACTCGTCGCGGTTAGCAAATTCGTCAGGCAGATGATAGCAGAATTAGGGATCACGGTAGCAGGGACAGTACATCACGGAATAAACATGGATGCAAGAGGAATAGATGTCGATTTCAAGAACGAATGCATGAGCCGAATTAGTGCCTCAGACCGGGTATTCCTAACCGTATCAGCCAATCATCAGAGAAAGGGGTTGGGGCGATTATTGAATGCCTATCATATTCTTGAACAACGAGTCTCGGACGCATTCTTGATTTTGCATTCCCAGAGAGAAGGCTACTACAATCTTAAGGAGCTGGCGAAGCGGATTGGAATCCGAAGCCTCTGGCTTACGGAGTCCTTCGGACAGATAACGCAGAGGCAGCTGAACTCTCTTTACGATTCGTGTAGCGTATACGTTCAACCAAGCTTTTCGGAAGGGTTTGGGCTGCCTATCCTTGAAGCTTTCAGATTTGAGAAGCCTCCTATTGCTGTAGATGCACCCCCATTCAATGAAATCGTCAAGCATGGTGAAAATGGGTTACTTATCCCGCAACAAGATGTCTCATGGTTCAACTTCAACAATTCGATAAGATTCAAGACTCACACATATGCAGAAGAGGACCTAGCTCGGACGATGGAGTTAGCGTTCTTGGACCGGAGGCTCGTAGCTGAGATTAAGGCCAAGATCAAGTCAGACAAGAATTGTTGGGATTGCCAGCTTCTATACCCTAAACTATTGGACTACTTCAATTGAGATCAGTCGTTACAAGAGATCATCTCATGATGCACTGTTTTCTCTTTTCGTAACTATCAGGGGGTGTCTTGTAGAGGTACCGAGAAGAAAAACCGCGTAATTAGAAAGCGTAAGTTAACTCGCTGTTTCTGAGCTAAGTGCTTCAGGAGATTGGGCTTCACCTTTTTGGATGCTTCGGATGCGATCGATCGCTCCGCTGAACGACGGTGAAAGATATGTAGGGTTGAGTGTCGGTCCGTTAAGTGTGTAGCCCTTTCGCGCTCTGAAGAGGAATACGATGAATGCTATGGTGATAGGAAAAACCCAGATGTCGGCGAGAACTTGAGGGAGGTTGTGTCCTAGGCTTGGGACGAGAAGAGTTACGATGGTCTCAAGTCTTACTGTGAGAGTTCGTGAAAGGATTGGTGTCACGTAGTGGTGTACGAACATTAGAAATGAGACCGCGGCTCCGGACAGCAGAGTTTTCCAATCGTATCTTCTGAACGATTGTATCGACTTAATGCTGGAGAAGGGGATTTCTATTGTGCTTCTTGATAGTCGGCCTCTTTGGATGAACACCCGCTTGTTCGTTACTACAAGTCTGCTTGTTCCATGCGACCAGGTTTGAACTACAGTCTCAGGTTCGGGAAGGGTTGATCTAACCTCTACTGGTAGAGCTGATATGCCTGTCTGCCGCTCGATCTTGTCGGTGAGTGCCTCCTCTAAGTCTTGAATCAGCCTTGTAAGAGCAAACTCGGCGGTCTTGCCCTTAGCGTGCTTTGACAGCTTAACCCATTTATTGCTGTTATCCACGAGCTCTAAGATTGCACTGGCTGCACCGCTGATATCATCTGGACCGTCAACTTGGATGCCGTCCTGATTGTTCTCGACTATCCATGCCTGTCCTCCTATACCAGAAGTGACTACTGGAATCCCTTGGAACATGAATTCCAGCTGGGTTAGACCGAG
>CAZAGP010000030.1:0-4705 GCA_964484575.1 uncultured Candidatus Bathyarchaeia archaeon
CAAGACGGACGGCACCCGATTTCAGCCAGAGGGGAGTTGCTGTCTTTTCGCGTTACTGATGATTGAACTAGACTCAAGAGATGGTCAATACTCTTCTAAGAGATCTCACAACTGAGATACTGAACGAATCCTCGTTGATCGCTAAAATCAAGGCAACCCAATCGAATGCATCGCTGTACTAATGATTCCCAATAATGGTTGAGGGTAGAATCCTAGTAGTATTATCGGAGCAAGGAATGCTGAAAGGATCAGCAAGCTATACACAGATGCATCATGCCTATTCACGGCAGGTTGACTGGGTGATATGAGCACCCTTCGCATCATCCAGACGAAATATCCTGCAGTTATTCCGGGAACTATGACCGCGATAGCGTAGAAAGTGTTGACGGAGATTCCGGCTAAAATGATCTCATACTCGCTTATGAAATTGCTAAACCCAGGAAATCCCATCGCTGCGAGTGATGAGAGAACAAGTATGAAACTTAGTTTCGGCATCGCCTTTGATAGGCCTGACAACTCTCGAATCGTTCTGGTCCCCATTTTATCATGGATGATGCCTGACATAAGGAACAGGGCACCTATTGCGCATGCATGGTTGAACATCTGGAAGACAGCTGCGCTCACACCTATACCTGTCAAAGTAAACGCGCCAACCATGACGTATCCCATGTGATTTATGCTTGTGAGAGCGATCATTCGTTTCAGATCCTGCTGAATCATCGCTAGGATCGCGCCATAAAACATCGTCAACAGTCCAAACCCAATGAAGATGGGAGCCAAGATTTTCGAGGCGTCGGGTAATAGGAAGAGATTCATCCTAATGAATCCGTAACCTCCCATCTTGAGAAGAACACCTGCGAGCAGTACACTAATAGGTGCAGGGGCCTCGACGTGCGCGTCGAGTAGCCAGGTATGGAAAGGTACCAGAGGGAGTTTGACTCCAAATCCTATGAAAAATCCAATCGAAATCAGAATCTGGACGAACAAAGGAAGATGTAGGTGCGTTAGCGTTACGAAATCAAAGGAGTGAGGCGAAGAGAGCGCGTAGAAGGCTATGAAACTTAGCAGAATCAATATGCTGCCTACATGAGTCATGATAAGGAACTTCATTGCTGCGTACTTTCTTCGTGGTCCTCCCCAGATTCCGATAAAGAAAAACATGGGAACGAGGACGAGTTCCCAGAAGACGTAGAACGCGATTAGGTTTAGCGACGTGAAGACGCCTATGACTGCCCCTTCGAACAGGAGTAGCAACGCGTTGTACTCCTTGATCTTAACCTTGATCTGCTCTACGGAACCTAGGGCTGAGAGGCTTGTTAAGAATGATCCGATGATAAGTAAGGGTATGCTAATCCCGTCAACCCCCACTGAAAATGTAAGACCGAACGAATTAGCCCAATTGTAATTCTCAACGAACTGAAACCCCACAGCGGCCCAATTGAACTCCAGCAGAACGAGGAGCGCCAGGATCACCGTAAAGGATGAGATGGCTACTGCCATTGCCTTAGAGGCTTTCTCGCTTATGAAGCCGGATAGGTAAACTAGTATGGAGCCGGCGAGCGGTGCAATGATCATCAAGGAGAGAATCAAGATGTCCACTCAAAGGAGAAAGAAGAGCACCGCGACTATGAGGGTGAATAAGCCTAAGGCGAAGATGGTTACATAATCTTGCGGTATTCCCGTTTGAATTCTTTTCAGGGTATAAGAGAACCTGCGTCCAGCAAGTCCTATCCCGTTTATGGCGCCATCGACTATTCCGGTGTCTACGCTTTGCCCGCTTCGTGAAATGTCAAGGGAGAACGTTGCAACTGCTCCGCTAATACGGTCGAAGAAGCCAAGTTCAATTGTCTTCCAAAGATTCGTTGCAAATGAAATGCTGCCGTAGACAAAGATCCGATAATAGGTTGGGTTCATGTACCATCGATTCCATAGAAAGTTGTAGATCGCTCTAGTTACTCCTGTTTGCTTAACGATTAGGTTAGGATCGAGTCGCCTCGAGATGTAAATTGAATATCCCAAGCCCCCGCCGAGGGCCAACATGACTATTGAACCTAGACTACTGACCATGACCGCATGTTGTTCAGTCGCGGATGAGATGATCGCTGCAGTCGTCGTGACGATAGGAGTAGCGGAGACGGCTAGGGATCGGTTGAAGAATTCCTCCACGTAAGGGCCTGTGAGGCCGATTGCGATTGTTGCTATTGCAAGGAGGACGTATGGGACGAACATTATTGGCGACGCTTCATGAACATGTCGGCCTTCGTTCTCCATCCTCTTGATGTGGTCACTCTTCGGACCACAAAAGACCATGCCAATCATTTTCAGGCTGTAAAGAAATGTCAGAGCTACGGTTGCCCACGCCAGGAGCATTAGAGGCAGCTGACCCGTCATAACGGTGGCTGCAATAACAGCGTCCTTACTCCAGAATCCGCTCAAAGGTGGCACACCTGAAAGTGCAAGAGCGGCAATGATCATCGTGATGAATGTAATTTTCATCGAGTGACGAAGTCCTCCCATATCTGTCATAAATCTGGATTCTGTGCTATGTATAATGGCTCCAGCTGCCAAGAAGAGTGAAGCTTTGAAAATTGCGTGCGTCATGAGATGAAATATCCCTGCAGAGAGTCCCGTCACGAATGCAGAGGACAAGCCGCCTGCTCCTATCCCCAGCGCCATGTACCCGATCTGTGAAATAGTTGAGTACGCCAAGAGTTTCTTCAGTTCTTTTGAAACAACTGCCTGTGTAGCGGCTAGGAACGTCGTAAATGCGCCTATCCAGGCGACGAGTTCGAAGAATAGTGTAGACTGACCGTATTGCGTCAGAATATTGTAAAACATTGGACCAGCCCGGCCTGCTAGATAGACTCCGGCCGTGACCATAGTGGCCGCGTGAATAAGCGCTGAAACGGAAGTTGGGCCGGCCATTGCGTCTGGCAACCATTCATGTAGTGGGAATTGCGCCGATTTTCCGATTGGACCCCAGAAGAAGAGGAAGGACAAGGGGATAAGTAATCCTAGATGGCTGAGTGGGAGAGCCCACGAAACGTTCTGCGTGAGGTTAACGAAGTTCAGGGTCCCAGAAAAAGTGAACATCATGAAGATCGCTATGAGCAGGCCGATGTCGCCAATCCTTGTAACCAGCAGCGCCTTCATGCCTGCATGGCTTGGCGGGTATGCCATTGGGACACCAAGCGATTTGTCTCCAGGTGTGCCTACCCATTTGTCAAGCGGGTCCTTATACCAGTGGCCAATGAGCGCGTATGAGCAGAGTCCAACTCCTTCCCATCCGAAGAAGAGTTGGAGTAGGTTGTCAGATAACACTAGAAGCATCATGCTGCCGATGAAGAAATTCATAAAGAACCAATATCGAGTTAGACCGTCGTCGCCTTTCATGTATTCGAGACTGTAAAACATTATCAGAAAGCTAATCCAAGATACGACATTCGCCATAATGATGCTTAATGGATCTAGCAGGATTCCCGCGTTTACGTTAATGCTGGTGATCCATGGGACTTGGACGTCCTGAACACTGCCATTGAAGAGTATCGGAACGAGAAAAGAAGCCGACAGGGCCGCGAGGAAGGAAAAGCTCACGGCTGCGTAGTCTCTCGCCTTAGGATGTATTCTTGCACACATTGTTGAAACTAATGCACCGACAAAAGGGAGAGCCCATGCAAACCAACCGAAGAGACTTTCCAAACTTCGTCACGATCCTACGATCATTCTGACCGCTGGAAAAAGCAAGCGTTCGACAATGTCGGGAAATATTCCGATCAAAACTGAAAACGCGCACAAAACTAGGATTGGAGCAGTTATTGTCCACGGGGCCTCCTTCACGTTAGCAAGTTCTGAGGGTAGTGGTCCGAAGAAGATTCTTCTAATTGCCCACAGCGAGTATCCAGCCGTCAAGGCGGTTGAGATGACGCCTAAGAGTGAGAGCGCAATCAGCATCGAAGATCCAACGTGAAACGCCTCGTGGAAACTGCCAGCAAATATTAGAAATTCGGATACGAAACCAGTGGTCGGTGGAATACCCATTATCGTCAAGAATCCGATAATGGCCGCCGTAGCTGTGACTGGCATTCGCGCAGCTAAACCTCCCATCTTTCCAATACTTCGGAGCCCGTCCGATTGCATCATGATGGCGCCAGCCACCATGAAGAGAATACCTTTGCCCAGCCCGTGAGTAACGTACTGGAACATAGCTCCTGAAACTCCAAGAGTCTGAAATGATGCTATGCCTAGCAGAATATACCCCATCTGGCTGATGCTTGAGTAAGCCAGCAAACGTTTGAGATCGTCCTGCACCAGAGCCATGGCCCCCCCGTAGAACATGGTTACGACGGCCCACACGGTAAGGAGAGTAGAGATTTCCATGAAGGCTGAAGGAAGTACTGTCATTACGATTCTAACGATGGCGTAACCGCCGATGCCGATCATGGCTGGTGAGAGCAGAGCGCTGATCGGCGTTGGGGCCTCTGCATGTGCATGTGGAAGCCAGATGTGAAGTCCAAATGACGCCATCTTGACGAGAAAGCCCACCGTCATCAAACACACAATAAACAGCCGAATATTCTCAGGGATAGAGCTACCGACTATAGATTGTAGGTCAAATGTTCCTGTAAAGTAGCCTATTGACAAAATTCCAGCTAGCACTGCTAATGCACCTATATGCGTCCAGAGAAAGTACATGAATGAGATTTTG
>CAZAGP010000031.1:0-2529 GCA_964484575.1 uncultured Candidatus Bathyarchaeia archaeon
ACGGGCACAGTTCCTTTAACGGTTAATTCTGCCGCCTCCCTGTTACGATCCGAAAACGCGCAGGCCACTAACTGTCCCTTCTCATTCACAGCCGCCGTGAACCATACGCCGTCCAGATTCTCGGAAGAGATTTGAATCACGATGCTTCGGAACCCTTAGGTCCGTATTGTTGAGACAGTACATAAAGACTGACCTGCAGAGTAGTTTCATATTACTCTCTCACTGATTAGTAGGACCGTTCACAATAAACCTGAACGGTGGATTATCTGCAGAATCTTGACTGGATCCAGAGCCGGACAGGACTAGACCCAGCCAAGAACCGCGAATCAGTCACCCTCGTAACCACCACCTCCTCCACGATCTGCATGCAATGCCGAGGCAGCCGAATGCTCTGCGGAAAAGCATACTGCCCGGTCCTATCGAAGGCCGAAGTACTCGTCAGACATCTTCCGAAATTAGACTCCCAACACGTTGAAGGCTCAAGCCCACCAGGAGCATTCGTGGGCCACGTTGGATATCCCAAGGTTTACATCGGTCCGCTTATCCCACCCACTAAAGGAGACACGGCTTTTCTTGACACGCCTGAACTATGGCTAGGAAAGGATATTCAAACAATCATCGACTATCGATTCAGTCTGATTCGAGGAAAATCTCTCTTAGATGTACATGAAGCCTCGGACCCGACTAAGTACCTCCTAGACCTTCATGACCTCGCACTCTCATCCCGTTCGGTTGAAGTTGACGCTAATTTTGCGAAGAAACCGCGAATGGCTGTAGTACTAAGCGAAGAGACCCAGCCCTTCGGCCCCTCCGCACTCATTAAAGATTTAAGAATTTCACCAAGTACCGGTGAGAGGAAACTTGAGTCAGTCTACTATGACGACGATCAGCTAGCCGTTGACAGCATCCAAGAATTATACAACGCGGACGTGGAAGTCTCACGCATTCAAAGAATCCTAAGCCTCGGAATGCTGGGCGTTCAGAAGCAGAGGAAGATAGTTCCAACCAGGTGGAGCATTACAGCTGTAGATGATACACTATCAAAACGACAACTCGTCGCCCTCAAACATTACCCACCCATCGACAAGTACCAAGTCTACCTCTACAATTACCTCGACAATATCTACGCCGCAATACTAATCCCTCGTAACTGGGAGTTCGAATGGATTGAAGCCTGGTTCCCTGGAACAGCATGGAATGAGACAGGTGCCGTACCGGCTCTAATGGGCGACCACGAACCGTACGAAGGTAGGACCACATACGCTGCCGTCGGCGGCTGCTACTATTCCTGCAGACTCGCAGCCACAGAAGCACTCCTAAGGCAGGAACGTCAGGCGGCTGCATTAGTTTTGAGAGAGATCAGACCAGGCTACGTCTTGCCCGTAGGAGTATGGAACGTAAGGGAAAGCGTGAGGGCAGCATTGAAGACTCAACCGCGGATCTTCGACTCGTTCAACGAAGCGTTCCAACACGCATGCCAACACCTCTCAATACGACCTTATGTCTGGATAAAGAATAGTCAACTGATTCGAAACGAGATGTTCCAACCTAGACTCAATCAATACTTCACGAATTAGTTCAAAGAAAAAAGATACTAGGTGAATCCAAGGGATACTCAACCGAAAAGCGGCGACGACAGATGATTGAGATTCAGGGAGATATGCTCGAAGGCGGTGGCCAGATCATCAGAACCAGCATCTCACTCGCAGCCTTAACTGGAGAACATATTCACATTACAAAGATTAGACATAAGCGCCCTAACCCCGGCCTGCAAGCACAACACGTTACGGCGGCAAGAGCAATTGCAAAACTGTGCGATGCAGAAACCGAAGGGTTAACGCAGGGCTCAACAGAACTAGTCTTCAAACCTAACGGACATAAATCAGGCAGATTCAAATTCGACGTCGGAACCGCGGGAAGTATACCTCTAGTTCTACAAGCATTGATGCCATGCATCGCCTTCTCACCCAACTACCTCGAATTGGAGATTACGGGCGGAACAGATGTGAAGTGGAGTCCCCCGATTGATTACGTACGCCTCATCACGCTACCTACGCTCGACCTAATGGGCTACGAACTAAACATGACAGTAAACCGACGAGGACATTACCCGAAAGGTGGAGGCGACGTTACCGTCTCCACGACACCGCCAAGGAGACTACGAAACATTACTCTGACCAAACGCGATCAATTAACTTCCATTACGGGCGTAAGTCACTGCGTGAAACTTCCAAGACAGGTTGCCCAACGGCAAGCAGACGCTGCTAAACGAATACTTACGAGAGCTGGATACAATGAACTCAGAGTAGGCGAGGAATCATACGCGAGCGATCATGACCCTCACATTGGACCTGGAAGCGGCATAACCCTAGTAGCCACTCACGCAAACCCGTCGGTCATCGGTGCGGACTCCCTTGGCGAGAGAGGAAAGCCGGCAGAGCAAGTGGGAGAAGAAGCTGCAAGACGGTTAATTGAAGAATTGAACACACAAGCCTCCCTAGATAGACACATGGGCGACATGATCATTCC
>CAZAGP010000032.1:0-11980 GCA_964484575.1 uncultured Candidatus Bathyarchaeia archaeon
CGCGAAGATCTTCGCGGTAGTAAGATATTTGTCAAAGATACTTTCAATACATCCGGTGTCGACGCGCGCACAAACCCATCCTCCAATGGCAATAGTGCCATTGCTGCTCGAATCATAACTAACCGTTCTTGTACAGGAAAATCATGTAGTTCCTGTGAAACTTGACACTTGACCAACGCACAGTAGTTTGAAATTTTGTTGTATTCCATCTGGAAAAGTTGGTATGACACCCCCTCACCCCTACTCTTCCATTAGAAGTATGTTTGCTTGGTAGTTTGTGAGATGTTATTGCTGTAAAGAAAGAGCCATTGGTAGTTTTTCGCGAAGTCGGATAAATCACGTCGCGTCTAGAAATCACGATATTATACTCAAATCTGACAATCCGAATTCGTAGAAGGTTCCAGCAACTATGCTTCAAGTTTTGTCCAGTTGAAATCAAGGGGTTAGGGTAAGAATATTAAGAAATATCACCTATCACATGTTGACATCTGTTGAGGAGGTCATTAACCCCTCTATTTCCACTGTAAGGGTGATTTTTCCGCTGAACTCAAACGGTTTGATCTGTCAACATCACAAATCAACTTATTACATGTTGATATTCTAATGGTGTGGACACGTTTGAAGAAGAAGATTCGGCTCGAGTTCTATGATAGAACCGGTGTCAGGCATAGCGTGGCAATGGAGGGAGAACTGACTCCTGATAAGGTTCGGAGATTGTTGGAGTACGCTGAGATCGTTGCTGGTCACGAATCGACCTCTATCGTCCCTGAACCGCAGGAGAGCAAGATGAGTAGGCTGCTTGATGTCATCAACACTAGACATTCAGATCAAACGTTTGATTCTCGTGAAGTGTGGAAGGAGTACCGGGAAACATGGGGAGATGACTTTAGCCTTGGAGCGGTCTCCACGTACCTATCACGCCTATCGGATCGGGGTACCCTTGAAAGGTCTGGGTCTGCGGCTCACTGGCAGTACCGGCTCAGACATTCTCCGGCCGTGACGGGCTGACTGGAGCTCCTAAACTGGACCGAAGCTTATCATTCAGCTTGTACCGAAAAGGTGGCCTGTCAGCTTCACGGTCGACGTAGCCCTCCAAGTATAATCTCTTCATCAGGCGAGCCATGTGTTCACGCGATTTGTTAACGCGCTTGCCTAGTTCAGGGGCATGCATCGGGCCCTCGCTTAGAATCTGCAGTGTTTCACGTTCTGTTGGCGTCAGCTTTTCCAGCATCGGATCTTCTTGCAGTGCGGGTCTAGATTCCGGCATCAACGGAACAGCAGGCTTAGAGCGGAGCTTTTCCAAATCGTCGAGTATCTTCTTATGTTGAACAATCACGTCATCAACCGATTTCTCCAACGCTCGGCATCTGGATTCTAGGCTCGAATCAGAATTCTTGAGCTCTGCCGATTCAGCGCTTATGGCTCCTATAGCGTCTCGCACCTGATTCGAAGCCTCCTCCAAGGATTCTATTCGGGGCGAAAGGGCACCTACTATAACGCTTACGTAGGAGGCAGCCTCTCGGAGCGCTTGCTTACTCTCTCTAAACCCTTTCAGGGCTAATCTTGTGGTGATGAGCACTGTGATTAGAAGGATGGAGGAAATCACGGTTGAGTAGAGTGTTAAGTCCAAATTTCGCTCCTCTAGGCGTGATATCACATCGCTCTCATGATATCACATCATTCAGTGATGTGCTTTTGGGTCACGGTAATGTCACATATACTCTTCAAAATAACGCTAAAATGTATTAAACGTTACATTTCAAACTGATCCAAGTTTCGAGTGGAAATTAAGATCTCACGAAGGCGTCACGATCATGCTGCGTCACGTGATATCACATATTATCTTCAAGTCACAGTTTATCTTTGAAACTTTCGCGTCTGGCGAGTGCAGACGTAAACTCTAGAAGCCTGGTTTTGAGTTGTTCAGCGGCTGGTCTTTCGTTCCCAGATGATTTGGCTTCTTGAACGTAAGTGTTAATGTTGTCAGATAGTTCCAGGAATGGTTGTAGTGAGGCGTTATCGAATAGTTCCAGGTACCCAAGCAGCAGAATGGTGAAAATTGACCGAATAACGTTGTTCTGAGCTTGTATTAGCGTCCTGTTATATGCACCGCGGCTGATACGCGTCTTAGATGGCCTGAAGATTCGCTTTTGAGACTTATTGACTGATACCGTGGATGTCAAGGAGTCAGCGATAAGGGTCTCTAACTGCGCGCTCGTAAGCTGACTGTTGGCGAGGAGCATCCTCGATACGGAGTCCCGGGTCAAATTTCGTACGGATTCACGTACTTGCATGGCGTCAATTTGGTCGAACAGACAAGCCGCCCTATGGATACGTTTTCGTATTCGCCCTTAAGGTTTCCGAATGACACGTTTTGAACACCATGCAATCTTGAAATAAGTCGCTACTCATTCAGGGTTGATGATGAAGGGCAGGTCAAGTTGGGGAGACGAAGACGTCGCGTTATCAAAGTCGTGAAGAAGAAACTCCCGTCTGTTTTCACTTGTCCCTCATGCGGTGAAGAATCCATACGGGTTATAATGCCGCAAGGTTCTGGTCCCGCTATTGTTCAGTGCGGATCATGCGGAATCAAACAGGAATTCGAAGCTACACCATCCAGTCAGATCGTTGACATCTACTGCAAGTTCACAGATGCTTTCTACACGAGCAGCAAGCAAACTCAACAGGCCGCAACGTAGTAACACTATTAACCTCTTATTGTTAAATCCGGGTACGAGTCTTTCTAGTTCAGGTTCTATCGCTTGGCGACGCCTCTAAATGATCATGATGTCTATTTTCGAAGACTCAGAGAGGAATTCGATAGGCTTTACGGCGTAGCCAAACTTGCCAGATCTAAGGGCCTGGACCCGTCGTTTGAACCCGAGCCTCTCCTCACTCATGATGTGGCTGAACGGGTGGAAAAAGCCGTAGGCCCCGTGGGAATTGCGGAGAGGATTCGCGAGCTCTCGGCGCTTCTGAAATCCCGTGAATCCGTTTCTCTTTATCGCGAATTGACAGCTCTGAAAATTGCTGAGGAAATAGCCCTTCGAGGCCAAGGAGGCAATGAGGAAGAGGCTGCTGAACAAGCTGTCCGTACGGCATCGGCCATTCTAGATGAGGGCGTCACAGCCGCGCCAATTGAAGGAATCTCGCGCGTTCGCGTCAGATCCAACTCAGATGGAAGCAAGTACCTGGCCGTATACTTCGCCGGCCCCATCCGGTCGGCAGGCGGAACTGACATGGCGTTGATTGTTGTGATAGCCGACTACGTGAGACACCAGCTCGGTTTAGGCCGTTACAAAGCGACGGATCTTGAGGCGAAGAGGTTTGTTGAAGAGCTTAGGCTGTATGAAAGGGAAGTTGCCCGCTTCCAATTCAAAGTCTCTGATGAGGAGCTGTTCAATGCTATAATGCGATTACCTGTGGAAGTAAACGGAGTAGAGACGGATCCGTTCGAGGTTACCTCGTACAGAAACATTCCCAGGGTGGATACGAATCGGGTGCGTGGCGGAGCGCTTAGAGTTGTGCATGATGGGCTGATAGGTAGAAGCCAGAAGGTACTGAAGATGATTGATAGCTTAGGAATTGAGGGCTGGAGCTGGCTGAAAGATATCAAGCCGCCCGTAGCAGAAGCCGATGAAGCCCGCGAGTTCATGTTTATGGAGGATGTTCTCGGCGGGAGACCCATATTCTCTTTCCCGCAGATTCAGGGCGGGTTCAGGTTAAGGTACGGTCGAGCACGGAACACTGGCTTAGCAGCAGTGGGTATCCACCCGTCCACGATGGCAGTTCTCGGCCGATTCATCGCCGTAGGCACGCAACTACGCCTGGAGAAACCTGGAAAAGCAGGCATCGCGGCGACGGTTGATTCGATCGAGCCGCCTATTGTAAGACTCAAAGATGGGTCAGTTGTCAGGCTATCCGATCCCAAGGAGGCTGAAACACTTCTTCACCCCAATAAGATAGAAAAAGTACTGTTCCTCGGAGACATCCTAGTCGGCTACGGCGAATTCCTAGAGAACAATCGACCGCTTCTGCCTTCAGGATTCGTTGAAGCATGGTGGCAGCAGCTGCTCTCTCTCGAACTCATGAACCATCCCAATAGTGAATTTGCTGGACGCGCGAAGATGGACGTTCATGAGATTCTGGCCTTCGAAACTGGAGCAATTCCAACCGCTGAACAAGCAATTGCTATTGCTAAGCACTCAGACATTCCACTCCATCCTCATTACACGTACTTCTGGAAAACATTAACTCGGAACAGTTTGACTACCTTCGCTCAAAGCTCCTCGACCCTGCTGCCGCAGAAACTTCTCGAACTCAGATACGCATTCGACAGGATGTGAAAATCAAAGAGATCCTTGACGACATCTGTATGCCGCATAAAGTTAGCAACGGGCATCTCGTCCTAGATGAAGAGCAGAGCATGATGCTGTATGACTGCCTGGGATTAGCATGCAGTACCGGTCCAGTCGAGGGAAAGGACGTTTTCGAGAAAGTGCTCAAAGTTTCCGGAATTCATCTGATGAAGAAGGGGCCGGTCTATGTTGGAGCGAGGATGGGGCGACCTGAGAAAGCTAAACGGCGCGAAATGCGCCCAAACGTTCACTGCCTTTTTCCTATAGGATTGTCGGGTGGTCCGCGGCGAAGCATAGTCGAAGCGGCAGCGAATCATTCTCTGATATCTGTTGAAATAGCGAACCGTAAGTGCGCGCACTGCGGGAATATTACGCACACGCTACTCTGCGATAAGTGTGGAGAGAAGACTGAGCTTAAACCTGTATGCCCAAAGTGCGGCATCGAAGTGAACGGGAACACTTGTCCGTCATGCAGAGGACAAACTGAACTCTTCACGAGGCGCAGCATTCCGATTCGTGAGCATCTTTCCCGCGCGGAGAGAAGATTAGCGCTCACGGTCGTTCCCGAATCAGTGAAGGGCGTCAGAGGATTAACAAATGCAACTAGGACGCCGGAACCTATCGAGAAAGGGTTGATTCGAGCTAAGCATGACGTGTCCGTATTCAAGGACGGGACTGTGAGGTTTGATGCAACTAACGCTCCTCTGACACATTTCACCCCTGCGGAGGTGGGAGTCGAAGTTCAGAAACTGATCGACCTCGGTTACAATTTTGATATGGACGAGAAGCCGCTAAAATCTGACAAGCAAATCTTGAGCCTTAGAGTGCACGACATTATTGTACCAGAATCATGCGGCGACTATTTCGTCAGGGTTGCAAAATGCTTGGACGAGATGCTTCAAACGTTTTACGGAGTGCCGCCCTTCTACAAGGTCAAGAACAGAGAGGACATCGTCGGGCAACTGGTTGTAGGGTTGTCTCCTCACACCTCAGTTGGTGTAATCGGTCGGATTGTAGGGTTCACACGCGCAAATGTTTGCTTCGCTCACCCATTCTGGCACGCAACCAAGAGAAGGGATTGCGACGGTGACGAAGATTCAGTGAGTCTCGCCCTCGATATACTCTTGAATTTTTCGAAAAGCTTCCTTCCGTCTAGAATCGGTGGCATAATGGATGCCCCTATTCTGCTAACAGTATCAATCAAGCCGACTGAGATTGCACGTCAAGCTTACAATTTGGAGACTACTGCACAGTTGCCTCTACGTTTCTATCAGGAGACGCAGCGTCGCAGTGATCCTAAACCTCTAAGTGCTATTGTTGAGACAGTAAATGCAAGATTAGGTTCAAGCATGGTACTCGATTCGTTAGGCTGCACGCTTCCGGTAAGTGATGTGAACAATGGGAACTTGGAGAGCGCGTACAAGAAACTTGGCAGCATGCTAGACAAGGTAACGGAACAATTGAAAGTCGCTGAAACGGTTAAAGCGGTTGACGCTGCTGAAGTTGCTAGACGTGTGCTGTCCACTCACTTCATGCGGGACCTGACTGGGAACCTCAAAGCGTTCGCGGCACAGCGGTTCAGATGCACTAAATGTAACGCGAAGTTCAGGCGAGTACCGCTAAAAGGGACGTGTACTCGATGCGGAGGGAAACTCTCGCTAACAGTATACAAGGGAGGCGTAGAGAAGTATCTCACGGTCGCACAAGATTTGGTTAACCGATACAACTTGGGAAATTACCATACCCAACGCCTAATCCTGCTCAGACAAGAAATCGACACAATGTTCAGCGAAACGGAGGAGAAGAAGCAGCCTTCGCTAGCACAGTTCGTGTAAGGTGATAATATGAATCGTCAGGGCGGCCTTCATCCGAAAGCGTACCTCACCTCGAAGCGAAACGTTAAGGCTGGACTGATCTCACGAAGCAAGATACTCCGCGCCCTTGACGAGAAGGCGCAGTCCGCCGCGGAAATATCACGAACCACTTCCCTATCGTATGAATGTGTAAGTTACCATTTAATGTCTCTGAAGAAGGACCGACTGGTCCAGCGACTATCAGGAACCAGACCCTTTACGTGGGGGTTAACACCCTACGGCCAACAGAAGCTGCCTGCCGGATGAAATCTGGAAACAACTAATTACATGCGATACCCTACTGGTAGCTGATTCTGGAGTCTAAGCGTTATGCATACCGTGATGAAATGTCTCACTGAACCTAAACTGGAGAAACCCGTAATGGTTTGCGGTCTGCCAGGAATAGGCTCGGTGGCGTGGCTCGCGGTAAATCACCTACAAAAGGAATTGAAGGCCGAACTGTTCGCTGAACTCTACTCCCCAGCTTTCTCCCCTAAGGTCTGGCTTACGGAGGAAGGGCTTGTCAGATTGATGAAAGGCGAATTCTACTTCTGGAAGAACACAGTGCGTGGATCCGATCTTATACTTTTTAGTGCCAACGAGCAACCCTACTCGCCGGAAGGCCAATACGAACTCGCGAACACCGTCTTAGATCTAGCAGAGAAATTCCAAGTGAGACAGGTTATAACAATGGGTGGAATGGCCACTGACAATTTCACTGATCACCCTAAAGTTTTCGTAGGTGGAACCGAGTCCGATCTCGTCAAAGAGGTCGAAACGTTCGGGGCCGTCAAACTTGCTGGCGGCTCAATAACAGGAACAAACGGACTGATTTTTGGGCTGGCAAAACCGAAGAATATTGCCGCGATATGTCTGCTCGCTGAAACACCCGGCTACCTCTCACTCGACGCCAACGCGGCTAAGGCAGCTGTGGAAATGTTCTCTAAACTCCTAGGTATCCAAGTGGATTACTCAACATTAGAGAAACAAGCCAAGGAGAATTCTGAAGCAGTTCACAAGGCACGAGACTTATCTCGAAACAATCTGCCCCGCGATCGGGACCTGTCCTACGTAAGCTAACGGTTCAGTGACTAGCATGCGAGTGTTATGCAACCAGTGCGGCAAGCTACTCAATTTAATGGAATCAAAATCCTTCGCGGTAGAAGAAGGCGACCAGCTAAAGAGTTTCCACTTCTGTTCAGATGAGCATATGATGAAATTTGCCGAACGAAAAAACATGAAAATCAGTAAGGATTAACTCCATAGATGCATGTATTGTAAGCTGGACCGAAGTAATTGTCTGCTTCTGAAGAACTCAAAACTGCCGCCAAGATCTTTGGAGCTCTAGGAAACACTGTCCGACTTCGAATTCTCCTGATGCTAATGGACACAAGCAAACCACTTCACATAACAGCAGTAGCCAGTAACCTAAAGATGGATTACGGAGGAGTTTACCGACACGTTGAGGTTCTACGAGACGCTGGACTAATACAAGTATACGAAGTCGGAAGATCCCGCGTGCTCACTCCATTGAACATAGAAATCGCAAAGGATTTGATTGGAAAAGCTAAAAACTTTAGTAAGACACATTGACGTTATGTTGATCATGACATAATCGTATGCATATTTAGTATGAATAACATATTGGAAGAGTTAAGTAGTTCCAGCCTTCTGTGCGCAGCGTTGGTGCTTCGCGTGGCGGGGGGATTGTTACCTCGAATTACGATCACTTCGCTTGCGGATACTTCTTCCATGATGATCCACAACTTCAGGTGTAATGAATGATTGTAAGCCTTGCCGGTGGTGTAGGAGCCGCTAGGTTTCTCGAGGGACTCGTGCGGATCGTTCCACAACGTGAACTAACGATCATCGGGAACGTGGGTGACGATAAAGAAATTTACGGACTTCACGTCTCACCAGACCTCGACATACTAGCGTACACTCTGGCAGGGTTGGTTGATGAGAACAAAGGCTGGGGAATTAGAAATGACACGTTCTCATTCTTGTCAGCATTACGAAGATATGGTTACGAAACGTGGTTTAACATAGGTGATAAGGATCTTGCTACACACATATTCCGAACGGAGCAGCTTCACAAAGGCCGCAGCCTCTCGGAAGTAACCACGTCCATTGTCAACCGACTCGGGTTACGACTCAATCTCCTACCCGCCACTAACGATAACTTTCAAACTTACGTCACATGCAATGGAAAGCAGATACACTTTCAAGAGTACATGGTTAAGCTCCGCACGAAGCCACGCGTTGAACGAGTTACATTTCACGGAGCGAAGTCAGCGAAACCTGCGGACGGCGTCATACAATCTATCCGACAGGCGCAAGGGATAATCATCTGTCCAAGTAACCCCATAGTCAGTATAGGCGCAATTTTGAACGTGCCGCGTATTCGTGACACCCTGAATAGTGCTAAAAGCAAAATTGTCGCGATCAGCCCGATCGTGCGAGGTAAGACAATCAAGGGACCTGCAGCGAAATTGATGAAGGCCGTCCATATCCAGCCTAGTGCCTTGAGCGTTGCGGAGATTTATCGCGACTTTCTAGACACACTGATCCTGGATAAGCAGGACAAGCGTCTGGTGAAGAAAGTTGAAGATTTGGGAATCAAAGCTGTAGCAACTAACACGATCATGGCGAGTCTTGGGGATAAGACTAGACTGGCTAGAACTATTATGAGTGAATTCTCATGATTAATCCATCCACCTTCGAGAATATTCACGCAATAGTGCCAGTTAACGTGCCAAACGGGTCAAAGAGTAGACTATCACGCCGTCTGAACTCGAGCCAGAGAGCCAGCTTAACAGTTACAATGCTAATCAACGTCTTATCCGCGTTGAAACAGTCCGGTCCAATTAGTTCAATTAGTGTTGTATCCGCCGATAGGAAGATTCAGCCTGTCGTTGAAAGATCCGGCGCAATCTTCCTTTGGGAAGGCAGACGTAGAGGGTTAAATCGGGCTCTAGCCTTCGCCATGAAGGAAACTCCTTCCCATTCCTCTGTCCTAATCATTCACGCGGACCTCCCGCTTCTTACATCAAACGACTTGGAGACCTTGGTGAAGCGGGCAGGAAATTGCTCACTCGCGCTGGTTCCGTCCAAAGACGGGACGGGTACCAACGCTATCCTCATGCGATCACCGCATCTGATCCGACTTGCATTCGGCGTCGGTAGTTTCCATAAGCATTATGCTCTCGCAAGTAAGCTGAAGCTCGCGCTTAGAGTAATCCGAATTCACGGAATAGCCTTCGATGTTGACGACGAGCAGGACTTGGACGAACTCGTCAAGTACAACGCCAATCGGCAGCCCCTGCGTGTAGTGAAAAGAATCATGGATTGGGAGTCAGCTGGAATGTTGCCTGTTCTAATCAAATCACGCTAGCGTATATTCAATTTGTGGGTTATCTACTCTCTCTGCAACCGGATCAAGTGACGTGTCGAGAAACTTTAATTCTTCCACTCATTGCTCACACGCCGTGAGTGCAGAATGTCATCAGCTAGGGAGAAGAGACGGAAACGCGAAGCACCGATGCCCGCGGCCAGCGCTGGTCTATTAAGATTCTTCGAGGAAGACACTCCAGGAATCAAAGTTGGTCCAGAAGTTGTTTTGATGATGTCGATTGGCATTATCGGCGTCAGCCTATTCATACATCTAGTGTTCAAGTAGAGATTTGACTGAAATCCAGAAGTTTAGTTTGCATCATTGCGGGGAGAGGTCCCGCCTGAATTCCAAGTTTCTCCTCAATTTGACTCGCCAGCGCCTCAGTGTAACCGGTGAAAATGTAGACCCTTCGAGGGTTGACGCGACTGACGAACTCGATTAACTGACCATAATCAGCATGACTGCTGAGCGGAAAAGCAGTGTAACTGCGAAACGCCTGCTTAATCGCCCAGCCTGTAGCCAGCGCCCGAGACGCGTTGTGAGGTAAATGGTCACCGTGCCCCGTCGTGACGTATACACAGTTCCCGTTCTTCAAAATCCTTTTTCCATCAGGAGTCGAGGAGTCGAGGAACTCTAGTTCAATGCCGTTTTTACGATACACTTCATTCGCGTGCGAAATTGTTGGACTACAAACAACAGGTAGCTTAGTGTATACGTTGAAGAGACGAACCACCTCCTGTGGTTTGCCTGACGAATACACTTGGAACGTTGGAACTTTATTCTCCTTGATCTCCGTCATTGTCCACCTGATGATGTCCGCGTACATCATGCTTCTCCGAGGGAACGTGTATGATGGATGGCCGTATGTGCCTTCAAGAATCAAATAGTCACACGATCTTCCTTCTGCTGCTTGCGTTGTAAGAGTATCGACACAGTTGATGTCGCCCGTGTAGATGGCCCTGAATTTTGGCGTTTCCACTTCAAACTGACATGAGCCCAACATGTGTCCGGCGTTTAACGCTCTTATTCTTGCATCGTCAATCTGGACCGATTCACCAAGTTGGAGTGTGTGGGCTTTTTTCACTTCACGATTTCTTAGAGCTTGATGTATTTGCAGCGTTTCGAAAGTGGAAAATTTCCTAGCTGACGTACTAAACCCGAATGTATGGTCAGAATGTGCGTGCGTAATGAACACGTTCCATTCGGAATGCAGGCGTCTTCCTGGAGTTGGGTCCAATAGTAGGCGGGTTCTTCCAGTGTCTATGAGTATTCCATTTGCCCATCCGATCTTATCCAAATGGTTCGCACTCACTGATGGGCTTCGGACGAGTCTGATGCGTATTGACCGAACCGGAGATCTTTCAATTCCTCCTTAGTGAGCCTGCGCTGATCAATTTTGGAAGGGTCAGATGCGACGAGGTTGCTGTTTCCAAGAGGGTCCTCAATTATCAGCGTGAAATTCGGATTAGTGTCCCTAGCGTACCGTATCTGTTGAAGTATCTTCTCACCCTTCTTGAGCCGGTCTTCATCAATTGAACTTAACATGAAAATCAATGCGTCCTCCACTTTAGCCAGCACGCCTTCAACATTAGTGACGAAACCTTCGCTGTTTGGGCCAGGAGTAATGGTTGCACCAAATTCCGGGATCTTGACTGTCGCGGTGCCAGATTTGATTACCTTAATATCAAAATCGGCGAGTGAATCTATTCTAGCTTTTATCCGAGTTGGTTCTCGAGCTTCCAGAGACAAGACATCGCTATGTCCGTATCCGCACTTCGGACATCTTGTAACGTCGAGCAACACTGCACCGAAGTAGTCAACGTTGTATTCTACCTGCCTAGTGATGAGGCTCTCCGAGTCGCAAAAAGGACAGTGAATCCCTGACATCTTATCTGTCTCGGAAGGTGCCAAACTTACCTGCCCGTTGCTATGTGCTCGTTTCATATGAAGATTAGAGCCGAACCTCGCATGATCCAGTTATATTTTCACCCATCTCTCGAATCTATATCGATCACATAGCATATCTCAATTGGTAACTGATGGACAAAACAACAGGACACCGTTGCCCTCGATGCGGACTGGAATCACTTAACATATACTACGAAGAAGGGTCCGACGTACAGTTAGGAGTCTCTTGTCAAAACTGCGGACTCAAGGGTTATTTCATGAACGGAAGATTAGTTCAACTCGCAACAGCATGAATCTTCCAATTCTCCCTCCCACTGCTGACTCGTATGAATCATGCATAATGCTGAAAAGCTTCGGTCTCCCGTGAATTGCGGGAATCGAAATGCCAGCCCCCATCTGGTTCTTTGGCTTTGATTCCTTCATGGCCTTCATAGCTTTCGTCATTGCGATGGCGGTTGCTTTTCAGG
>CAZAGP010000033.1:0-4437 GCA_964484575.1 uncultured Candidatus Bathyarchaeia archaeon
TATCGCTTCGTCTACGCGATAAATAGAATATGAACGTGACCGGGAACGATTAAAATCAACTTCGAAAGGAGTCAAAGGCGCTTATTACACGTTCTCACCACTAATTTGGACCATGCCCTACCAATTCGATTTCGACCTCACAAAAGTGTCTCGATCACTCTTCAGAGAAGTAGCGGTTGCCGCTCATAGGAGGCGACTTCATCGAAAGCTTGGCAACATCGCACTCAATCTTCTCAAACGGTGCAAGATTCAGGAGATCACGGGATTAGACCTCACACAAGCCTTGACACTACTTGAGGATTTCATAGACATTCAGATGAAGAACATCGACAATCGAGACCGATTCCTCAAGACCTCAAAGCGTGTACTATTCTTACCTCACTGCTCGAGGAAATTCATGGATAACAGGTGCAAAGCGATCTTTAATCCCAAAATTCCATCATACAGTTGCTCCCACTGCTCCCCTGACTGCCTAGTAAATCGGGCCACGACTGCTGGCGAAGAAAAGCATTATGACGTCTACGTCCTGCCAGGCGGGTCGTGCATCCACCGCATTTTGGAAACGGGCGGTTATGAAGGCCTCGTAGGAGTTGCGTGCGGAGAAGAAATAAAACTCGCCGACACATTGCTGAAACAGGTAGGGTTGCCGGGGCAGAATGTGCCTCTAACCAGAAATGGGTGCGCAAACACAACCTTCAGCATTGAACACTTACAAAGCATTCTCTGAAATCTGAACTGCGAAGATACGTATCGTCCATAATGCTTAAAGGACATATAATGAGCCAAAACGTGTTTGTGACTGATGATGTTCTGTTCTAATTGTGGGTCGCCGATTCCTCCTGGACAGACCGAATGTACCAAATGCAGGACGCCTGCTCAAACCGTGAACGTTAACGCGCTTGTTCCAGAGGAGCATGCGGAGGAGCTCCCACAATTAACTTCGACCATTCCACTGGCGCAAGGGGAGAGAATTCTGTGGCATAGAGATTCAACTCACGGACTGATCCGCAAGGAAATTACCTTGGAGGAGGCAGTCACTAACATGCGTTGCTTAAGGTATGACGTACCGAGCAAGAGAATCGTAGCTCAAGTCGGAATCGACACCTTGCCTGAAGTCATCATAATGAATATACACAGGGTTAACGATTCGATTGGAGGCGGAATATTTCTTACACCTCGTATGCTCGGACTTCCAGGATTGCCCTTAGGTTTCTATGGTGGCCCTAGACGAGGAAACCTCAAGATCTTCGGTGACGTCTCTCTCTTAGTGAGCGGAAACATTGTAATGACCTTCGAGAACATCAAAGATCCGCAAGGATTGAGGCAGCTAATTCAAGCATTGAAGCGTGCTCACTTAGGCTCAATGGGAGGGAGACAGTGGGCGGCACAAAGAACGGGACGTCCGTTTCAGAGGTTCGACCGGCAGACTGGCGAACGTTACCCGACCTGAATCCTCTTCGCTTCAGTATGCTCGATAAATTTACTATGTCCAGCGGTATTCGAACTAAATGGTTCCCAAACCAACCGCTTGAAGAACACGCCTTGTATTGTCGGTAATCTCACCTAGCCTCTGTGACTCATAATAGTCTACGAGGAACTGCAATCCTTTCGTGGTAAGACTGTATGTCTTCTCCTGATTCGACAGTTCCCAACTATCCACAAGGCCAATCTTCTCCAGCATGACGAAATATCTCCGCACTAGATCCGGGTTAATCTCCCCTTCATTTTCTATAGGAGTCTTGTTCGCCCCTTTGTGGACAATTTCCAGAAGCCCGACCGCAGTCTCCAGACATGGAGCCTCAGATAAGGTCGCGTTTTTTCCCCTTCCGAATTGCGTTATTGACGGAACCTTCGTCCATAACGAAGCTTGAATTTCTTCGAGAATCTCCACTGTTTTGATCGAAAGAGCATCAGCTCCCAACTCGCCATGTACGATCCGGTCAATAAAGCGGTCGACCTCACAATCAATCACGTTACTCGGCACAACAGGAACCTCTATTTTCTTACCCCCAGAATACTCAACGACGCGCTGATTTGAACAGTCAACATTCAGGGTTGCACTCGATCCTACCACAAGGATTTCTCTTAACTTTCTTGGATGAAGCCCGTTGAGTTCGATGACAGCGAAGGTTTCGTCAGGATATTGCGCAAAGACGTGGACCAGGTCATTGTGTGTACACTTTGTGTACGCACCTGCAATACCGCTAAGTTCGTTCGGCCAAGTTCCCAGCAAAACGTTCAGAATCTCAATTGGAGCATGGCCAAGTTCAAATAGAACATCCCGGTCACATGGGCGAGCAGCGTCGGTCCATTGGACTCCCGCATAGAGAACCTGGCCTAAATCTCCTTTTCTAATCATATCACTCGCGGCTTGTACAGAACGGTCAAAACGGACATAGTTGTCCTGTTCGAACACGAGCCCTCTCCTCCCTGCAAGGTCGAATAATTCGCGACATTCTATAGTGTTGAGGGCAATTGGATTTTCAATCAGGACATTCTTCCCTGCCTCGAGGGCCATCTTAGCGAAGGTGGCATGTGTCTGGCTTGGTGTCGCGATGTGAACTGCTGAAATGTCATTACTCCTCAAGATATCCTGGACGTCGATCGATAAGCGACTCTCCCCAATAGAGGCCGTTTCGTGATCCATGAGCAGAGTTCCTAAAGACGCGATAGAATTATCATACACCTTAAGTAGCTTCAATCTTCCCTTACGTTCGGCGTTCAGGTATGCAGCGGCGACCTTTCGCCCCCAACTGCCAGATCCAATTATTCCGACGCCGATTGGATTCAATTTGATACGTCCGTTCTCAAAAACCTAGTTATGCGACCAATAAATGGTCTTGTGATGTTTCGTTCTAGACTAGTCATCTAGATTTCTCTAGTCAACAACTTAGCATCTCAAAATCGCGCAAAATGGTATCCTAACGGTATCAAACTGCCTGCGGGATAGGAGGTAGCTCGCACGTAAGAGTGAGTTAGCTCAGTTATCTACAAAATGCAGTTTCACCTAGCAATGTACGCGGTCACTACCCTGGACGTTTCATCCATTACAGTTATATCCGATTGTGTCAACTACATTTCGTAGTTACAGCAATGAGACATGGAAAAGGAGATGCGAGGTCCGGAGAGAGTGGTGAAGTGAAATTTCCGCTGTCAGTTATAGTACTGATAATTCTCACATTAGCGGTAGTCGGCATGATCTCGAATTTGTCATCAGCAAGCGCTATGAAGTTCAGACAAATGGATAACTCGACACTGACAACAGTACCTACTACAGCGGTAACTTCAGCTCCTCTCACATCGCTCGCAAGTTCCACTTCAGTCTCATCACTAGCGCTCACTACGCCCTCTACGTCGACAGGGACCACTGAAGCATCATATACGACATCTCCACTGATCTCTACTCAATCCGGTACAATAACAGAAACGACGTCATACGTTAATGCTTCGACGTCAACCAGTATACCACAAATAACGACCACGACAGCTGTAGCGACTTCAACAGTCGTAAGTATGTCGACGATCACGTCTTCAACGACAGAGTCAAGTCGCTGGTGGCGCACCTCCTCGCAATACTGGCAAACCTCTTGCTATGGGAATAGTAACCAGTGTTACGGCAACGGATACTATGGAGGCTACAACTACTACTCGAACTGTTATTACCCAAGTTATGGTTGTTATCAGAACCCAGGCTACAGCTACGGATACGGTTATGGCAACAACTATCCGTATCAAACATCCGTGACGAGTTACATAACCATAACTTCGATTAGTATCTCCACTTGGACAGCTATCTCAACACAGGAACCTCTCATACTTACATCAACATTGACCACAACAACCGTGTATACAACGACCGAAACTTGGTTGGCCATCTTGGCTGCCATCTCCCTTGCATTATTGCTTGCGACCTTATTGACAATGGCAAGACGCAGTTCCTCGACCCGCAAATCCGTGGCAACCAACCTACAAGCAGGAACAACTGGTTTGCAGGGACCCACCGGTGCCTTTTGTATGCACTGCGGATCTCGATTAGGATCAGGAGGAGATGCCTTTTGCCGCACATGCGGCGCCAACTTATCGTGAGCGCTCAATAACCTTCAGCATTTGTACTCTATCATCTACCTGGGACGAGTGTTCGTTACTTACTCATTGGATCTCAATCACAATATAAGATTCGGCTGAGCGTGTCTGATAACAGAGCGAACCGTTCACCCAGAAACCCTTTGATGAGATCTAAATCTTCACGAGTCACCGCTTTCAGGGCTCTCAAGAGCAAGAGGTAAACCAAAAGGCCGATCAATCCATACAAAGGCAATAACAGAAACGTGTGCGTATAACTTTCGACGATGAAGATTACTGCAACCATCACGAAGCTTGCGAGGACCGTCTTAAGCAATGTCACGAGTTCAAATTGGATTCGCTTGCTACGATTTA
>CAZAGP010000034.1:0-4229 GCA_964484575.1 uncultured Candidatus Bathyarchaeia archaeon
GAACTTTTCAGTAGAGCTACCACATTGGACCTGTTTGGTTTGACGCTGATAACTTGAGTTAGAAGACCATTTGCTCTAAGCCACGTATCTGTGAAGACTCCAATCTTCTCCTCATATCCGCAAACGCTTGGAATTTTCACAAGGTCCCGCAATAGCGTGGTTAGGTCCAGCACGATTTTAGTTCCCTCAAAAGCCTAGGCTGCTCCAGCCTCTGTTTCTAGTCGCTGAAGGTTCGATGGGTCACCTAGCACAAGCAGTGTGTCACCCTCAAGCAGCCTGAAGTTTGGGTCGAAGATGTTCGTCTGAACTTTTTCCTGTCTTACTACGCCAATAACCGCCGCTAGTTTCGCGACTTCCTGCAGACTCTTCCCGATTAATGGAGACGATTTGAAGATTGAGAATTCTGCAATCTCCTTAGTTCCAATCTTCTCAGAGAAGACTACGCCGACGATGTCTTTCGTCACAGCTGAGAGAGCCAGTAAATGGCCTATTGTGATCGAGGCTGGGATTATGACATCTGCCCCCGCGCTCTTCGCCATTTCAAGCAGGTTAGAGTCATGAACGACGGTCACGATCTTTATGTCTGGTCTCAACTTCCGCGCGCTCAGCGTGAACAACATGTTATCAGGATCATCAACATGAGAGATAATGACCATTGATGCCTTGTCGATTCCAGCTGTCTTCAACGCCTCTATAGGCTGCGTCTCGTGCTCCAGCACTGCCAGTATATCCTTATTGACGAGTTCTTGGTAGACGTTGGGGTTTCTTGAGATTACAACGTAATCGAAACCTAATTCCTCGAGCTTATCCGCCACGTATCTTCCCATATGACTGTACCCGTAAATTATCACGTGATTCTTGAGTCGCGAGACTAGTTTTCTGTCAGCTTCGCTCTTAGTCAAATCACCGTCCACCACGCTACTAACAGTGCTCTGAACTATGGAGGCTCCAGCTCCTACTGATATTATTATCATGGCGATAAGAAGCCCTGCTTCAACCCTGTTCAGCGTCAGAAAGTTACCGCCATTCGGCACATACAGCCCAATAGTAGTAATCGTGGACACGGAGGCCAGCATAGCATCTAGAGGGGGGAGTTTCTCGAAATATGCGAAGATAGCGGCTCCAAAGATGAACATGACGAGAAGGACGATGAGTTGACGGTGCACGGTCCGAAGCAGGACGATTGGTCCGTAAAGTGCCTCGTAGAAGATGAAACTCAACCGTCGGCTTTCCCGTTTACGATTGGCGTGAGCAGGTACTTCAAGAATGTAATCGCTCAATTGCTACGGCCTCAACAATCTCACGAGCGCAGTCCGGGGACGGATTTTAAGGTCAGATGAATAACGTTGCCTTGAATGCTCATGCTTCTACTCTCCAATCTTATCTGGAACTGGTCAAGGCGGAGAGCGGGGGAGTAGTTCAATAAGTATCCTTGGATCTTCGCGTAATCGAGGCTCCCTTATGGTTGAGATACCGATATCGAACGCAACTCAGCTGATCTCCCCCAGACTGACCGTTTTGGTCAATACCGTTGACGAAACAGGTGCGTTGAACTCGTCCCCATACTCATGGGTCTACCCTCTCAGCATGAATCCTCCAATGATCGGGGTGGGGATTGGTGGTAAGAATAAGTTCACCTACGTGAACTCCAAGAGATCAGGAGAGTTTGTTGTATGCGTTGTTTCCGAAGATTTCGCTCAGCAGGCTGTGAACTGTGAAGCTCCGCACAGGCCTGGAAGTAAGCTCTGGGCAAAATACGGATTACACGCGGAGAACTCCGTTAAAGTGAAGGTTCCTAGAGTACGAGAATCCAGTGCAGTCCTCGAATGTCGAGTAAAACAGTTCATGGAGTTTGATGGTGACCATTTGGTCCTGGTCGGTGAAGTACTGCACGCGGAGGCCAAGCAAACGGGACTTGACCGCATTAGACCACTT
This sequence comes from uncultured Candidatus Bathyarchaeia archaeon, assembly GCA_964484575.1. Classification (GTDB taxonomy): domain Archaea; phylum Thermoproteota; class Bathyarchaeia; order 40CM-2-53-6; family 40CM-2-53-6; genus FEN-987. Next base: position 1,936 of record CAZAGP010000034.1, read on the forward strand.
CTCCATGATGGTGGAGAAAGATTCAGAACCGTAGGGAAGCAGATTATTCTAGAGCGGCAACGCTGAATTAGTCGTAGTCCGAGAGCATGCTGAATACGTTCTTGAAATCCGCGAACAATCAGAACTATGCGTGCATGAAATCGATAGGGTACACTTGAAGCGTGCGAAGGTTCACCGTTGTGAGAATTCCCGGCGTTGGGATTAGCCCAGCCCTTCGCTGATAGTCAGTCTGAGCTTGCCAAGCACCAGAGTTCACTATCTGCGTGCCCCGATAATTCTCATACTTCACAACATGAACGTGACCCGACTGGAAGACGTCTGGAACGTCTTCGATCACAAGATGATCTTCCTTCTCAGGAGCAATTGCAGTTCTCTTTCCATACTCGGGGGCCACATGTCGGCATTGTAGCTGAAGCCGCATAGCCTTTTCAGGCTGGGTGAAATCAATGCTGGGAACGCTTGCGATTATGTCATCTAAACTTCGTCCGTGATGGAGGAGAAATCGGACCCCGTGTAGCGAGATTTCAGACGGATTACCCAGCGATATTAGCTTACGTGCCTCATACAATGGCTCCGCAAAATCTTTTGGAAGTCGCGGTTGAGGCATGGCTTGTCGTACAGCGTCATGATTTCCCGGCAGAATTATGGTTTCAATATGATCCGGAATTCTACTAATGCACTTCGCGGCTTCCCTGTACTGCTCATATAAGTCCACAATGGCCAGTTCCTGTTCCTGCCGAGGGTAAATTCCAATCCCGTCTACGATGTCACCGCAGAGGATAACGTACTTCACGTGTGAAGCAATCTCCTGCTGATTATGGTTACCCACCTTCAAATTCAACCAGTCAAAGACGCGGCCTAACTGCTCAGCCAGGAATTTTTTGCTTCCAACATGCAGGTCTGAAAGCAGCGCAGCCCAAACATCCTCATCCGCTACGTGAGGTTTATGATCTGGAATGTCAGGGAGGAGGATATTCTTCGCAATTATCAGGTCTCCTTGGGATCTAGCGCCTTCAACGCACACCACTTGATCTAACGGAACCTTCTGGGCAACTTCAAAGGCGCTCCTCTCCTCGGGTGAGGTGAGAACAGTGATGCTATCCTCAAGGTCGTCCATTTGTAGGAATATTTTCCGGTTACGTTCTCGCTTCTCAGTCACCATGGCTAGAAACTTGACTTTTCCCTTCGCAGGAGTCTTCAAAGCTTCCGCAATCGCTGTTGCGTCACGCACATCTTGGCGAACACGAAAGGCTGAAGCAATCTTTTGAAATCTATTGCGGAAGTAGTGGGAGAAATCTTCAATGTTACCGCTGGTACCAATCTCGTTTGAAGGATCACGGAGAACTTCTACGCGAGAAGTGATTTGCTTCGATGGGATCTGGAACGTTACAGGCACGGCAACTTCGAGTTGAGTCTCCGATTCGCGAGGGGACATCTCGATCAGTTCCTTCTTAGTCAGAATCGAGTTGAGTCTCGGTTTCTCACCGATCGTTACGAGAACGCTCTTAGCCACACTTGATACTTCAGGCTCTTCCATGCTGCGTAAGTAATCGAATGCGGAGCGGTCCAGCTGATACCCTGCCGAAGCTAATTCCTGAACGAACCTGCGAAGATGCTCCGACAGAACAGACCCATCCTAAAGATTGAATGGTACCGATGTGATCTTTATTCGTTAGGGAAGCCTGAGATGGCGGAGCAGCGAGAGCGAAGTATATACGGGCTCGGCCTGCATCGAGTTGAGTGGGAAAATTCGGATGACATTACGCATCTATAATTCGCTCTCGCGCAAGAAAGAGAACTTCCCGCGGAGCCTGCCGGAGGTCAGAATGTTCGTGTGCGGACCAACGGTTTACTCATACGCGCATCTGGGACATGCTCGCACTTACATAGCCTTCGACATCATAGCTCGTTACCTGAAATATCTCGGCTACTCCGTGAATTACTTGATGAATATCACAGACGTAGCTGACAGAATCTTCGACCGAGCAAAGAAGCTCAGCAGAGATCCTAAGGAGTTAGTCCACCAGTATGAGCAAGCCTTCAAGGAAGACATGCAAGCGCTTAACATTAACACGGTGCAAACATACGAGCGGGCTTCAGACCACATCCCTCAGATGATCGCACAGATTGATGGTATGGTCAAGAAGGGAATAGCATACGAAACTGAGACAGGCGTATATTTCGAAGTCCGCAAATTCCCCCGATTCGGCGAGCTCTCGCACTTGAATCATGAGGAGCTTTCTCTCAGACGATTTGAATTATGCTCCACTAAGAAGAATCCTGAAGACTTCTCG
>CAZAGP010000035.1:0-5565 GCA_964484575.1 uncultured Candidatus Bathyarchaeia archaeon
ATGTAATCGAAGGGTTTGATGGAAGCGAAATGCCTGCTCCTAGGAAGCCTAAACCTAAAACGGTGCCGAAGTCTTTTCGGGTCGGTGAATCAGCATCAATCGCGGTCGAGGATGAGGCTGCTTCTCGGAATGTTAGCTCAAATACTCTCGTGAACCAAATTCTGAAACAATTCTCCGAATTTGATAGAATTGCCCGGCGGATTAGCACAGTCAAACTGAGCAGCTCCATATTTCGTGAACTCTTAACAGAGGTGGATTCGGAGAAGGTGATTGAGATAGCTAAGTCAGCGGGCAGTAGTATTCCACAAGCCTTCGCGACTACGAAGAGCGGCAAAGTTGACGTGGAATCCTTCGTTGATCATATTCGCTGCTTAGGTTTGTACGCTCACCTGTACGAGTTCACGGAGACTGTTGATGGCCGCGTACGTCTGTTAACTCTAGTACACGACTTCGGTTTGAACTGGTCAATCTTCCTTGTGCACTACGTTAACTCAATGTTCGAACAGGTTGGCGTTTCACCGAAGGTTGAGATGAGTGATCGTTCGGTAACGTTCACGCTTAGCTCTTAACTGCAATACACCGTCTTTCTCCGCGCACGCTCAACTTAAACCTCCGATTAAGCTTGAACCATTTCGTTGAACGGAAAGAGCGCAGGTAAGGCTGGTTATGGCTAAGGATCCTGTCTGCGGAATGTTTGTTGATGAGGAGACAGCGACCATAACGCGTTCGATTCGGGGAAAGAAATGGTATTTCTGTTGTGAAACCTGCGCAAGCACCTTCGAGAAGCCTGATGCTGAACTGAAACGTCTCAAACTGTTATTGGCTGTGAGCGTTATCCTCACGATACCAATCGTCCTCTTCACGATGGTTAATCCGCTTCCTATGGGTTGGAGCAATTTCCTACTGTTCTCGCTTGATACGCCGGTGCAGTTCATAGTCGGGTGGCGGTTCTACAGGGGGGCGTATGATTCTCTGAGGAATCGTATGGGTAACATGGATTTGCTGATTGCGATTGGAACTTCGGCTGCTTGGGGTTACAGTAGCATAGTCACGTTTCTCCCATCCATCTTTCCCGTGGAGGGAGTGTTCTTTGACTCCGCGGCCGTAATCATAACCTTGGTTCTGCTCGGAAACCTCTTGGAGCAAGTTAGTAAGGGTCGGGCAACGGAGGCCGTACGCAAACTTGCTGACCTGCAACCTCGTAATGCTCACATCATTCAAGACGGTCTCGAAGTGGAGGTGCCTGTGGAGAGGGTGCAGGTGGGTGATCTTGTGCTGGTTCGTCCCGGTGAACGAATTCCTGTGGACGGGATAATTACGGCGGGCAGTGGTAGCGTCGACGAATCTGCCATAACCGGGGAAAGCATGCCAGTCGAGAAAGCGGAAGGTGACCAAGTAATCGGTTCAACCGTGAATGGCCACAGCCTCCTAAGAGTACGAGCCTCCAAAGTTGGGTCGGACACGGTTCTTTCGAAGATTGTTCAACTGGTGGAGGAAGCGCAAATAGCGCACGCCCCCATACAACGAATCGCGGATAGAGTTGCCGAATATTTCGTTCCATCAGTGATTCTGATCGCAATCGCAGCCGGGCTTGGATTATTCTTCATTGGGAGTCAGGCCTTGAATGTGGCTATGCTTGCTTTCGTGTCCGTAATCGTCATTGCGTGTCCCTGTGCACTCGGATTAGCTACACCCGTCGCTATCCTGGTTGGAACAACCAAAGGAGCTCAGAATGGGATTCTCATAAAAGGCGGGGAGTATCTGGAGGCGACGCGTAAGCTTGACGCAATTGTTTTTGACAAGACTGGCACTCTCACTCTTGGGCAGCCTTCAGTGACGGATGTGATTGGCGTGGGTGAATATTCGGAGGATCAGGTCCTGCGCCTGGCGGCTTCAGCGGAACGCGGGTCCGAACATCCGCTAGGTAAAGCGGTGATTAGGGCGGCTGAAGAGAAACAACTTGAGATACCGTCCGCATCATCATTCAAAGCGATACCCGGCCGAGGCATCCTAGTTGACAATGACGGCCACACAGTACTTCTTGGTAATAGAAAACTCATGACGGAAAGTGAAGTGAATGTTCAATCAGCGGAGCCTATAATCGAAAATCTGGAAGCACAAGGCAAAACTGTCATGATACTGGCAGACGGCAAAGACACAGTAGGCGTTCTCGGCCTAGCTGACACGCTCAAAGATGATTCACCGCAGACAATCAAACAGTTGAAGGAGATGGGGATTGAGGTTTTGATGTTGACTGGCGACAATCCTAGGACGGCGAAGAGCGTAGCTGCAAACCTTGGAATTGACCGAGTCGTAGCCGGAGTCCTGCCAGACGAGAAGGAGAATGTTATCAAAAAACTTCAGGAGGAAGGCAAGATCGTTGGGATGGTTGGGGATGGAGTTAATGATGCTCCGGCACTCGCAAGCGCAAATGTTGGAATCGCTATCGGGAGTGGAACAGACGTCGCGGTGGAAACCGGCGGGATCGTTCTCATCAGAAATGATCTGCAGAATGTGGTGACAGCCATTAGGCTCAGTAAGGCAACTGTGAGGAAGATTAAGCAGAACCTGTTCTGGGCATTCTGCTATAACGTCGCATTAATTCCGATTGCGGCAGGCGGATTACTTCCATTCTTCGGCCCCGGCGTCTACAATGTTCTCCCATTCCTTGCAGCGGGAGCCATGGCGACGAGTTCAGTTACAGTAGTCGGTAACTCGCTGTTGCTGAACAGGTTCAAACCATGAGAATGCGGCATCCGGCTGAAACGCTCAACCTTCGAGCCGATTACTTCATAACCCGTGACACGGTTGGAAGCGAACCGTGAGAACGATGGATGAACAATGCTCCAAATGTGGTGGACCTATGATGGAATCAACTCCGATTAACGGTGTCCTGCTAGTGTGCAAAGGTTGCCAGCGCGAGGAAAACCACTGCACCTGCAAACCTATGAAGAGTTAACGTACGAGCCATTTAACCCAGAGTACCGCGACAAGCCCAATTGCAATGGCACCTGATGCCAGAAACACCGCCGCCCTCTGCCACCAATCTAACCCTCCCGCTAAGAATGCTAAGTATAGAACTATGAACGCGAACCAGAATACGACTACGATAATCGTTACAGCAACTCGCGACCCTAATGAGGTCATGCTCGTCCTCACCTAACAAGAAACCCTACAGCCGAAAGAATTCTGCCGGCCCTTAAGAAGATACCCGGCTCAGCACGAAGCCGCCAACAGGCAGAACGATTCCGAGGACCGCACATGATACCGCCACGAAGAACGCCTCATCCGTAAACCTGTAAGTAATCATAAGGAAGAGTGTTGCCGAGAACATTAGAAACCCTAAACCCAACGCATACAGCCAACGCACAAGACGCTCCCCCTCCAATGCGCTCGGACCAGCCAAGGTTCCTCATCAGCCTCAAGTAATGATTCTTCGCTCCTCCACACGTTTTCCATAAGCTTCGTTGCACTGAAATGATACATTCATGTTTCATGTACGGAACGTTGATATACGTCCCTCCATGCCTACAGGGCAAGGAGGGAAAATGGTTTGATGAAATCCCAAAACATGAACATGACTGGCGACCAGACCAGCGTCGCGGAAGAAAATGTCAGAAAGACCCGTGATTCAAAGGCAAGGACGCTCGCGTGGAAGAGTTTCTCTCAGGTCCAGTCCTATCAACCATTCCCAACTAAACCACTCAGGTAAAATCGGAGGCGAGATAGATGCGTGATGGTTTCTGTGCGTCAATCCTTCAGTTAGACAGTAGTATATGCTGCGTGACGCGATCTGCAAATGGGCTTCTTGAGAACGCTCAACGATGCCAACCCGAAAACGAGAGCATCTACATGAACGAGGCGCCCACTGACATCAGGTTCAAGATGAAGGACCTCACGGAAGCATTCGAATATGAGCTGGCCGGTAACTCAGCATACAATCAACTCACATTTCGCGTCAACGGAGCTGTTCTATCTGTAGTAGTTGACAAGAAAGCGGATATCGTTAACCTAGCTGAGCGTGTTGCGAAATACAGTAGAATTCAAAACTCGAAGCTTGAAGTAAAACGCGAAGAGCAATACCCCTTGAGTCATGCCATGGGAACTCGACATATTGCGGAGACTCGGACTGGGTGATATTGAATGACGTATGAGACGGAAGAAGCCATTCTGCGAAGACACGTCCAAACAACTACGATTACGCAAGTCCAAGAGCACCGACGTAGGCATCCGGGGATCTGGGTATGCCCCAATTGTAAGGCGGTTCACCCAATCCACCAATGGCACCATGGAACTGTTGACGGGCGAGAATACTGCGACTTTTGCGACGCGAAACGCGTGATCCTAATCCATATGAAATCAACTAGCTGGCGAAGGCAAGCACACTATTGCGGAAACTGCGGATACCGAGAACAAATACACTTCAGGTGACCAAATACTGTGCGGTCAACGACCGCAGACAACCCGGCTCTCCCCTCTTTTCCTTCTGTTTCGTGATCTAGAACCATAATTGACGTAGAGATGCCGTACTTGGGCGGAAATTCGCCCAACGGACTTATCTTCGGGCCCTTTTCAATCTTTTTCCCTATCTTCCTCGAAGCGCACTTCTCATTGATTTTCATCCAATTCGCACGACGTAAATTTAGAACCGGAAGAAGATCTTACCAATAATCTTGATTATCGCTTTGGCAGAGTATATTTTCCATATACAATAGTATTAAGAAGCATATCTTGTAAATTCAATTCGTGGTCCTTACGACTCAACCGAGAGTTTTCGTCAGGGAGGCTACGGGCCTCGTTAGGGAGCTGGGACATCTCGACATTTTTGTACAAGCTGTCTCAATTATGCAGATCGGGATCGGCATCGTCTTCCTGCTTGAATCGGTGGGAGGATTTTATCCGGGAGCGAACTTGTTCCTTGTTATCGCCGTTAGCGGTGTCGTGGGGATAGCTTTCGCCGTCCTTTGGTCCATCATGTCAGCTGCAATGCCGCGTAGCGGCGGAGACTATATTTGGATTTCGAGAATAGTACCTAAGTTTCCATCAATAGGATTCATGTACGCAGTCACCTACGGACTAGGGTTCGCAATAGCCTTCAACATGGGCTTCCAGGTCTGGCTCTTCGTAAACGGCGTCCTGTCTCCAACCTTCGCAGGATTAGGGCTAATCTACAACAATGCAGCACTCACCAATCTTGGCGATGCGCTGGTGGCAGGAAACGGGCTCTTCATCGGGGGGCTCCTCCTTATCGCTTTAGCTCTCATGTCAGTATCTATGGGTCTTCGGCGTGGAACGAAAGTGATCAATTACATTTTCTTCTTCAGCCTCATCGTAACGTTTCTGTGGATTGTGTTAGGATTCATGGGAAGCCCGGCTGTGTTCCAGCAAGCATTCGACGGCCAGTTCGGATCGGGCCAGTATGCAAACGTATTGAAGCTTGGAGCCCAGGCAGGGTTCTCAGGCTTCAGCTTTAACGCAATGACTACCTTGTCTATAGGCTTCTCGATAGGATATTTCAGTCTCTTCTCTAACTTTCAGTATCCTGTCTGGGCGTCAGGAGAGATC
>CAZAGP010000036.1:0-2534 GCA_964484575.1 uncultured Candidatus Bathyarchaeia archaeon
TCGACTCCATAAACGATGCTGGAGCTGAAATTTTCGAGGAGAGTCTAACCATTGTTAGGCAACTCTTAGCCAAAGACTGTGAAGTGATGGATCCACGTACCATTCCGATAGTGGAACGAGTTGTTCACGCTACTGCGGAACCTGAATTTGCGCGGTTGCTGAACTTCAGCAAGGACGCCGTGAAGGCTGGCGTAAGGGCACTGAGAGAAGGCGCAGATGTGGTGGCTGACGTGAAAATGGTAGAAGCTGGCATAAACGCTCGAATCATACGAGGTTTTGGGGGTAAGGTTCTGACTTACACGGAAGATGAAAGAGCAGTTAGCTTGGCAGATCGGACGAGGATTACGCGTACAGCCGCAGCAATGCAGATTGCCGCTGAAGACGGGTTGGACGGCGACATTGTTATCGTCGGAAATTCGCCTACGGCTGCTCTTGCCATTGCGGATATCGTGAAACGAAAGATTGCTAAACCCGCACTTATCATAGCGACACCTATCGGCTTTGTTAAAGCAGCCGAATCCAAGGAGGAAGTCTCGAAACTCCCCCTACCCTATGTGGTTACCCGTGGCGTAAAAGGCGGGACCGCCGTGGCTGTAGCTATTCTGAATGCACTTCTAACAATGGCCCGTTCAAGCTAATCTATTGGCCGCTCGAAGGTGGGTGAATGCAAATCGGTCTGAAAACCGGGTTCACAACAGGAGCGTGCGCGGCTGCAGCAGCTAAGGCCGCAGCAATAATGCTCTCAACTGGTCCCGTTAGTGCAGTTGCGATTAAGTGTCCTACTGGAGAACAGGTCGAGATCCCAATTGCCAAGTGTGACGTGGTAAACCCATCTACGGCCCGAGCAAGTGTCGTGAAGAATTCTGGTGACGATGCAAAATACGATGTTACGCATGGAATTGAGATACTGGCTACTGTAAGCCTTCACAATGGGACTGGAATCATTGTGAAATCCGGGGAAGGGATAGGGATCGTCACTAAGCCAGGATTACAAGTCGCCGTAGGTGAACCCGCAATAAACCCAGTTCCCAAGCGAATGATCATTGAATCCGTGAAAGAAATCATTCCCTCTAACATGGCGGCGGAAGTTGTCATAAGCGCCCCAGAAGGCGTCAAGATAGCTGACAGAACTTACAACCCTAAACTGGGTATAGTAGGCGGAATTTCGATACTGGGTACTACTGGAGTAGTTAGGCCACGTTCCCTTAGCGCGTTCGTAGCCTCTCTAGTGGCACAGATTGACGTCGCAGTAGCTCAAGGTCACGAGCGTCTAATCCTTGTTCCCGGCAGCATTGGAGAAACAATAGCGAAAAAGCTGCTTGAAACGTCGAATGACCAAATCATCCAGTCTGGGGATTTCATTGGCTACATTATGAGAAAGGCCACTGAGAAAGGTGTAAAGGAAATCATCGTACTTGGTCACGCTGGCAAACTTGTAAAACTTGCCGCAGGAATTTTTAACACGAACTATCGAGTGGCAGATGCTAGGCGAGAGGTCGTTGCCGCCTACGCTGCTCTCGCAGGGGCCCCAAGGAACGTCATCGAAATGATCATGCGTGCGAATACAACTGACGAAATGGCAGATACACTAAGCCGTTTCAATCTATTGGAAGTAACCTTCAACCTCATCGCCAACTCAGCCAAAGATCACGTCACTCAGAGGACGGGCGGCAAGGCTAAGGTGAATGTTGTGATAGTTTCCTACGACGGGAGAGTTCTCGGATGTGATTCCGACGCAAGGGGATTGGGTATTTGGCGAAGATCTTCCTGATTGGTGCTGGACCAGGCGCAAGCGAGCATGTTACGCCAGCAGCAAGAGAAAGCGTCCGCAGAGCCACAGTAGTTATCGGAGCTGAACGAGCATTGGAACTATTTCATGAAGACATAAAGAACGAGGCATATACTCTCAAAGCAGGAAACATTGACGAGTTACTCCAACGAGCATTAAAATCCGCTCAAGAGGGAAAATTGGTAGCGTTGCTGTCAACGGGGGATCCGACGTTTTTCGGCCTCCTGAAGACAACACTTGAAAGATTACCCAGTGATATTGAACTTGAGATTGTTCCTGGGATAAGTTCACTTCAGATCTGCACTTCTCGTCTGCAGATCTGCTTAGAGGAGATCGGGCTCATTCTCAGCTTTCACGGTCGACCTGACGCGGAGAAAGCTAGACTTCTAGAAGCCGTTAAAAGCGGAAAGACAGCGCTCGTTCTTCCTGACCCAGAGTTTCAGCCTAATCAAATATCGAAGTACCTAATCGATTCAGGCATAGATCCTAAGATATCAACAGCCGTGTGCGAGAACCTTACTTATGCTAACGAAAGAATTACGCAAGGAGACCTTCGAACAATTTCGTCTGGGAAATTTGACACGATGTGCATGATGGTCGTTGGATTTCGGCGAAGGGGACCCCAATCGGTTTAGGGGATTTTTCATGGTCAATTATCGCACACCAGGCATTCCAGATGAACTCTTTGCACGTAGTGAGAATATACCAATGACGAAGGAAGAGATCAGAGCCTTAACAATCTCCA
>CAZAGP010000037.1:0-9196 GCA_964484575.1 uncultured Candidatus Bathyarchaeia archaeon
TAGGACCGCTGCTCAAGATTTCTCTCTCCCGTTCCGATTTGCCTAACCAAGGTTTCGAGGTTTGCTACGTTCTCATTTGGAGCAGGGGTCACCTCAACTTCGATCCCTTTGAAGAGTGGCATACCTGTTCCCGATGTTTGAACAGGCATAATGCTGTTTATCCATGGGCCATAAGGCGCGAAAACGATTCCTCTTGGGCCTTGCTGTGAGCCTAATGTTGCTTTGAGTACGACGCTGCCGTTTCGAGTTGAGAGTCGAATGTTCTGTCCGGGCTCTACGCCTAGGGATTTCAGATCATCAGGGTTAAACTCACATATGGCTACGTTCTTCTGGTACTCTTCAGAGAACTTGCCTGCGATTTTCCCGCGTGCTTGTCCAAGGCTCCGCCCGGAGATAAGTGTGACACGCAGGTCAGACAACTGGGTTCAAATGGGTTTCAGTTTACGAGCCATATAAAACGCTGCTGCTATATCTCATGCCTGAGACTCAAATGAGGTTCATTGATGCCAAATTCTCGTAGGACAAGTCAGGTTGCACTTGTTTCTGTCTTGGCTGCTTTACACATAGTGCTCTCGCTAATTCCCGGTCCTGTCGGTTTTCGACGTCTAAGCATAATTATTGAACCTCTTGAAGGGTTGTTGGGCGGGCCGATCCTAGGTTTCTCAGCGGCACTTGTAGGATGGATAGGTGGCAGACTCGTTCGGCCGGACGCATTCTACGTAGAGAACTTCTTCGGGTTGGCGGAGACAATCGGGGCTCTGGGGGCCGGACTTCTTGCGAATAGGAGATGGGTTCCTGTGACAGTAGTATACGGTGGCCTCATATTCAGTTTCTTGATCAGTCCATTCGCAGGGTTTGTCCCTCTCTGGACACTTTGGGACACTTACCTTGGTTTTTTGGCGTGCTTTCCGACGGCGATATTGTTGAGGGGGACGACCCCGGGAAAGGCGACGGGTAAAATGCTCGTCATCACCGTAGCACTCATCAGTTTCATATCTGTAGAGTTGGATGCGATGGCGCGTATCTTCATGCTAGCCGTGTTGGGCCTTTATCGGGCGTATGGTCTTCCGAATTCCGCATGGGAGGTCATTTTCATTGCGGGAGCTGTCCAAACTCCAATCGAGGCAGCCTATACCATTGGACTAATGATCTCAGTAGGCGTCCCGGTGCTAGTGGCGCTGAGAAAATCGAAGATTCTTGAATGGCCACTCCCATAATCTATTCCGGTCGTCTCGGTTTCTCCATCAATCTCTGTTTGAATAACACTTGGCCGTCATTCTGATGTGGTGTTCTAATAACCGAGTCCTGGTACTTCTCCATCTCCCTCGCCTCATCGGCAAGCCTTGCAGCATCTCGCATCATCTCATGTGCCGCGGAGGCTAATTGCGTGTAACGTTCCCAGTTCTTCTCGATGAAGCATGCTTCAACTGTCAAATCGGCTACTCTTCGCGCGATCTCATGCGCAGCCATAGCTTTTGCTACAGCGTATGGGTTGTTGAGGTGCAGTTTTTCGCTCGCCTTCTCCTTATTGATTATGACCCGTGGAAGATTTAGCGTCTCCTTCTTGTGTATACTCTGAATGACGCTGTCTAGTTCCTGCCAAATTACGTTCAGTACGCCGGTTATCGAAAGCACTTTCAATATGTCGGCGTTGAAGAGCGCCATTTCAGTAGGATCCAAGTATTCACGTCTTGCGCCAATCATCGAATCTGCCTCCACGATCAGGTATCCCGCTCCGATTCTCTCAATGTCCTCAACTGCTTTCTTTCCCGGGCTGTCAGAGATAATGATCGTTGGCGCTTGCTGGCTGAGAAGTTCTCGTAGTCGGGTTGGACCAGGTAAGGTGCAGTTCGGACTTGTAACAACAGCTAGGTCGGGTTTGAAGTTTAGCATCGCTTGTCCGACTTCTAAGGCCTGCTCTACTCCCATCTTAGCACCGGATCCTATTGTCCTTACCTCCATGTCTCCTCTATCTGCGCGCTCATCCAACATGAACTCCAGAAGAGGAGCACAACCGATGTTTCCGAGTTTCCCGAATGCGATTCTTATGACCAATAGCCTTCGTTCTGTGAAGAGCTTTATGAGACTATAATTATTCTCTTGCTTCGTTACGTAGAGTAATTACATAGAAATGGTCTTAAAGAATTGTAGGTAATCCTTCTGACTGAACTAGATTTGACCCGTGAAGTCGAGGTCGAGGATACCTTCGCAGAAGCCTTTCCCATGGTCGCAAGTCGAATTCTAATCACAGCGGTCAATGAAAAGTGGGCAATGACTGCGGCGAGGAGCGCTACAGGGTTCGCTGCTTCCATAATCATGTCCCCAGCCGAAGCCGGGATTGAAGGTCCTTTTGCTGACCCTGGGAAGACACCTGATGGAAGGCCCGGCATCTTCATTCAGGTCTACCATAGAACAAGGACTGAGCTCAAGGCGCAATTGATTTCCAGGGTAGGTCAATGTATCCTCACTTGTCCAACCACAGCTGCCTTCGATGCTATGCCAAATGCGAAACGCCGCCTGAAGGTCGGAGGGGCTGTTCGAATGTTCGGCGACGGCTACGAGAAGAAGGAGACTCTTTACGGGAGGAACATTTGGCGAATTCCTGTAATGGAAGGTGAGTTTCTGATTGAAAACCGGTTCGGAGTACGGAGATGCGTGGCAGGTGGTAACTTCATTATAATGGCTGAGAATCAAGAATCTGGTTTGCTTGCGGCTGAAAACGCCGTCCAGTCGATGAGCGGCGTTGAAGGCGTAGTCCTTCCTTTTCCAGGTGGGATTTGCCGTTCTGGCTCCAAAGTAGGATCCATGAAGTACAAGTTCCTAGCGTCAACAAATCATCTCTTATGCCCCGACCTCCAGAATCACGTTGAGGGATCACTTGTTCCAAGCAACGTCAAGAGCGTTTACGAACTGGTGTTCAACGGTCTCACGTTCGATGCCGTTAAACGGGCGACACGTGACGGAATTCGCGCAGCCTCATCAGTCGTCGGCGTGAAGAAGATTACTGCGGTGAATTTTGGCGGGAAACTTGGACCCTATCAAATTCGACTGAAGGAAGCTTTAGCGTCCTGAGCACTGGTTGGCAAAATGAATTAGGTACTATTTTGCGCAGACGACTTTCATGAACTCGGACTGCGCATTCTCGTGTGAGCCAACAACTATCCTCTGATGTGTTACCTCCCCGGATTTGTCTAGGACGGATTCAAGCAGTCCTCTAACCTTCACTATTTCGTGTCGACTAGCGATGTCCGCGTAGAGGCTTTCGAAGCTAACAATTTCACGAACATTATCGAATACTCGTTGGGGCGAGTTAACGTGATCTACAATGTAAATCGCTGGTAGAAAGTACGAATTTTCAGAGTTGATTACGCGCCCAGTTACCTCTATGATTCCTTCAGGGAGATACAGCTCGTCACCGTATCGTTCCTTGATATCCTTTTCAGCTTTGACCGGATGTATTGAGTATTCAGTACCCTTGAAGAGCCCCCTATTCCACTTCTTTGAGTATAGCTCGCGCATCTCTTTCATCGTCAAAGGGTGAGTTTTCATTTGCTGCTTGCACCATGTCCTAAGGTAGGTGTCCTGAAGCTTTCGCACGTTACCTCTATCAGTTCCATACAATCGGAGCACTGCGTCTTTGACGCGGGGAATGTTAGACCGACCGTAAACTACAAGGTCGATGTCGCTGAACTTGACGTTGTGAATATTAACTAGAATCGAGCCGGTCACTCCAAAATGCTTGACGGACACACCACTCGCCTCTGAAATTGTCGACGTCAATTCGATTGTCTTCCGCTGCAACGCGTCAAGATGCCCAGTTGCGCGTAACTTTGCCAAGTGTTGCTCAGGCAGGTAATGTTCTAGGATTCTCTGAACTGGTACCGCTGAGAAGGATAATTTCAGAGTTTCAGACCTGAAAACATACTGAGGGTATGTTCTCCGGAGAAATTTGATTGTCTTCATTACATTTCTCGCGGAGTAATATCGCATTGGTCTCGAGTATCTGCTGCGTGATCTCCTCCATTTCCCCAGGGGGTTAGGTAAATTTTTCAGGTATGAAAGAACGTGATCTTTGGGGTGCACGTTACCTACTACTGTAAAGAGCAGACCCTCGACAGTTTCGATGTAGTCCCTGTCACGGAATTGTCTCTTCATGTTCTCGATCCGAATATGCTACGTGCCATAGTAACGCGGGGAAAAAGTGATTACTTTCGTGCCTTCAAGACGACGAAGTCAACTATTTCATCGGCGATATTAAGGCGGGTCGTGCTCTGAAGGCCTCTCCAGCCCGGTTGAGAGTTGACTTCGTTCACAAGCGGACCTGTTGGTCCCTCAATCACGTCGACTCCTGCAATATCGCATCCAATTGCTTGAGCTGCTGTTAGGGCGATTTTCTGGGTTTCCTCAGCCGGCACGGTTCGAACAGGTTTCGCTCCTAGGCTAACATTCGTTTTCCATGAGTGTGAAACTCTACGCATCGTGGCAATCACTCTCCCTCCTACGATAAACGCTCTAATGTCTCGGCCGGGATGTTGAATGAATTCCTGAACGTACAGTACGTGTCTATTGAATCGTAGTGTTCGGAGGGTTCTTTCAGCTATATCAAAGTCAGATAACCTAGCAACTCCTATCCCTCTCGATCCGAAAACCGGTTTGACTACGACCTCGCTGCCTAATGTTTTGAAGGCCTCCAGGGCTTCAGACACGTTCTCCGTTACAACGGTACGGGGAACTGGGATTCCACTCTCACTCAGTAAGGACAGGGTGTAGTACTTGTCAACCGCTTTTTCTATTGCTAACGGGTTATTGATGACAGGGAGACCACTTCTTGAGAGTTTGTGGAGTACGTCCATTTGGAATATGATCTCGTCTAAGGACCCCCGACCGATAGGTCGCACCAGCAGTGCGCTGAGATCTTTAATTAGATCTAACTTTTCAATTGATACTTCTGGGGCGAATCCTATTCTGCCTACGAGGTCAGAGAAACTTATTGCAAGCGCACGTACTTTCTTCTTACGGAAGGCCTTCAATAGTCTGGATGAACACCAAGCGTCCTGGTTCCTCGTCAGGATACCGACCTTCATTACTCGCTTTCACCTATCTTCTCAGCCTCCACTTTTGCAAGATGAACTAATAATGTCACAGAATCCGACCCATATGTGATAAGGCAGTGGACTAGCATTGCAGCTTTCAGCGACTCCAGTAAGGACCAAGTACTGGCGACCGGGAGACGATTATGTCGGAATCATCAATTCGGTTCTCGGCGAATATAAGGACGACGATGTCATTGTGCTTTCGGAAAAAGCCCTGTCAGTCGCGACGTGTAGGTTAGTGGATGAGAACGATGTCCATCCTGGACGTTTAGCAGGAGTACTTGCTCGAGTGTGGATGAGAGTCATCTGGGGGCGTCTCCTTGGCAGGCTCTGTCATCTTAACAAAAGGACCATTCGCCGGTTGAAACAATACCCAAGCCTATACGGTGAGTCTCATAAAGAGACTGTCTTGATCTACGCAAGTGTTTGGGATGCGCTACTCTTCTATTCGGAAGGAGGAATAGATGTAACTAACGTTCCTTACACACTGGCCGCCTTACCGTTGACCGACCCGGCAAGGATTGCTGAACAAGTGCGTAGTGAAATTCTGCGAGCGTCTCGAAAACATGTGACTGTAATGATTGTCGATACCGACAAATCATACAGTTGGAAGGGGATTCATGTAACTTCTAGGCCGAACGCAATCCGAGGGATAATCAATCTAGGGATACTTGCGATTATCCTAGGTCGAGGTCTCCGGTGGAAAATGCGTGCCACCCCGCTGACTGTTCAAGGTGCAAAGCTCTCTGTGGAAGAAGCCTTAACCTTCGCTGAGTTTGCCGATAAGATGAGAGGGCATGGTGCAGGTCGAACGGTGTGGGACATGTCTAAGAGATTCAATGTCAGTTATGGGAGTGTCACGTGGGAGATGCTTGATCTTGTTCCTCATTATCCAATCGTTTTGATCCGGGCCAGCTAACTCTCAAAGCTTGTACCCGGAAAGTAACGCGATGCTTAGAATCGCTGCAATAATGTCGGCGGTAGATCCGGGATTAAGCAAATGACCGTTTCTTCTAAGATCTCTATCGAGTCTTCGTATTTCTCTCAGTCCAGCTCTCGTGCTCGCTCCACCACTCTTCATAACGTCTAATGCACGTTTGGAGACCCAATTGGACTTCTGTTTACCCGCCTTACGAGCGATTAACGTGTCTGGCATGTGTGAGAGGACTTTCAAGTACGTGTTTACAGTGGCCTCATTGATGTTTCCTGACCTCTTCAATTCACGATTAAAATAGGGATATCCAAGTTCGAACGTTGTTCTGTAGTCAGTTACCCATTCGGAGCAAATAGAGTCACGATTAGCAGCCAGTTTAAAGACCTCAAAAAGGCTCACTCCGCTGCTTTGAATTTCACTCTTCGATCGTTCTTCCTGCGCGTCGAGAGCTTCCACGCGGCCTAATCCGCCCGGTCTGGCGTACTTGATCGCATCATAGAATGCGATCGAGTCACCCACTGTAGTCGCGCGGATTGCTTTTCTCAAGTTACGCCTCAATCGGAGAATCGTTAATCGATTCCCACTTATTGTCATTCCAGCCGCGAAAGCGATCGGAATCAGGAGGGTTAACGTGCCGAGGCTAGTGTTGCCTCCCGTCTGGGCGTTCAAAGTGTCTATCGCAGCGTTGCGAATCATGCGACCGAGATGTGCATTCCCAAGTGAGGTTTTCCCTGAAGCAACCAGTTTTCCTCTTCTAGCAGCTCGTTCAAAGTATGGTCCTGACGCTACGGAAGATGCTAGGTAATGTTCGAATCTTGTCTCTTCATAATCGCGTGTTCTATGGACATTCCCCGGTTTAGGATGAGCGCTCACTTCGAGAAGCATTGCTAGTTGAAGACTGTTCGAGATTTTCACAATCGCTTTGTCTGATCCCAAGTAGGGTGCTACGAAGCTCAACGTCGATGCCTGCAATTCTAATCTACCCGAAGTAGATGGTCGTTTGAGCTCTCGCCAATCAGGAGCCTATACATACTGTTCCCCTTTTCGTTAACTCTCTCAAGAAGACCCTCCGCTGCGATTCGATCTCCTCTTTTAGCCTGTTCGCAATATTTTCCTCTAAAGGAAACGATCTCTGATGGAACATCATCTCGCTCAGAATTAACAATCTTAACGTCTGATAACACGTACTTACAGGGAGTGAAGATTGAATCTGAGTCATCAACGACCGTACCCGTCAGACGCGTTCTGCCGAGAGGATAAAACTCCCTGTCGCCATATTTCTCCGTCATTTCATCCCAGTCTCTCACACTGCGAAGGAAGTACTGCGTGCCCTTGAATTTCCCCTGAAATACTTTCGGACGTTCGTGTTCTATGAATGTTGCTAGAGGCAGGTTCATTGTTGGAACCCTTTGAACGTACAGATCTTGCAGGTTTCCCGAACCCAACGGATTGAAGTATGAAGATCGATTACCCATAAGGGCCCTTAACCTTTGATGACATGCGCGGGCCTGTTCAGCTCCGTAGATTATTAGATCTATATCGGATTGAATCGTGTGCAAACCTACTAGAATTGATCCTGAGATACCGATATTGGAAATTGGGATGTGAGCTTCCGTTGCCAGCGTTTGAGCCATATCGCATGCCAAGCTCTGAAGTTTATCCAGGTCACGGCGATGTTGCAGTTCCGCAATCATCCTCGCGGGAACATATCGATGCTTAATTCTTCCGTTGGATACAGCCTGAACTTGTCGGTGTAGAACGGTCGAGTTGTACAGGTAAAGCGGCCATCTGTCCTTTAGGAGCTTAGTTCTCTCACCTAAATCGTACACCCTATTGTATCTAACTCCCATTCTACATCGAGATCCAAGCACATCAGGATAGTATCGGAGGTATGCGATGACCCTATCGTACGGGTGAAGAAACCCTTTCACGTCAAAGATTAATCCTTCAAACGTTTCGAGCATGTCCCCCTCCCGCGCAATCAAATTGGATTGCAATCGCATCAAATCCTGTAAAGGTCGAGTAGTGCTAAAAAGAACTATAGATTAATTGTGAAAATTGAAGGTTCGTTCGTGAAGCGACGAGCTAGGAAGGCGTAATATACTTCATAATTTGATTTGAGCATTTGTAGAAATCCTCTTAATCACTTAACGTATCGGTTACGGTGATACTGGAATGGCTGTCGGCACGACGGAGGCGCTCGTAGAATTTCCCGGAGAAAAACGGGAGACGAAGATTTCGGTTGGCAGGACACTCCTTGATGCGGTGTTGTCTGCTCGACTCCAGGTTTCAAACATATGTGCAGGGCGGGGGGTGTGCGGCAAATGCAGAGTTGAGGTTGTTTCTGGGTCCGAAAATGTATCGCCAGTAGCCGAGTTAGAACGTATGTCACTTTCGGAGGTTGATATTGCACAAGGATTCAGGATAGCGTGTTGCGCTAGGATTACGCGCTCCGGGACGATTACAGTTAATGTTCCACCTGAAAGCCTTACAGAAGCTCAACAGCTCTTGGTGGCTGGAATCCAGCCCACAGTCAAATTATGCCCTACGGTGAGAAAGCAAATCATCGAACTGCCGAGAGCCACTCTGACAGATTTCGCGGCGGATTACGAAAGGCTTGCTCACGTACTAGGCAAGTCTTTGACGAAACCTAGAATCCAGCGTGAAGCCCTCGTCAAACTACCTGACGCAATCAGGAACGGCGAATGGCAGGTTACGGTAACCCTGTCTGAAGATGGGGAGATTATCTGGATAGACCCAGGACGCACGGGTGACCGGCTATACGGATTCGCTACTGATATTGGGACTACTAAACTGGCTGGGTATCTGGTCGATCTGAATTCAGGTGCAGTTCTGGCGAAAGCTTCGATGACGAATCCTCAAGTCGCGTTCGGGGCGGATGTGATCTCAAGAATTTCATATGCGTCCAAAGGCCGAAAAGAACTTGGCGAACTGCAACGTGAGGTGATTCAGGCTACTAATACGCTCATTGGAAAGTGCTGTAAGGAGGCGCGGGTGGATCCACGCGAAATATTCCATATTGTGATGGTCGGAAACACGGCCATGCATCACATATTCCTTGGGATTCCACCCACGTATGTCGCTAGAGCTCCCTATACCCCGGCGATCCGTGCTGCATATCGCACTGGCGCCACACAGGTCGGGTTAG
>CAZAGP010000038.1:0-3086 GCA_964484575.1 uncultured Candidatus Bathyarchaeia archaeon
TGCTCCAACGTAAGTCATCATGATTTCTCCAGGTCTTCCCGTGACGCTCCGCTCATGCTGAATCTTGAGATTACGATCTCTTTCCTTAAACCAGGTAAAAATCTCCTCCCTTAGTGTCGGTTCCACCTGATCGAAACGCAATCCCTTGTGGTGCTGCTCAAAACTCGCAGCAACACCTTTCCTACACTCTTTCGAGATGGTAGTCATGTATACGAATGCCTTCTCGATCAATTCTCGTCCAGATGGCGTATCAGTCACGGGCTCTCCCTTCGACCTAACATGGGATGGCCCCCTTAATCCTAAAAACCTTAGTCAGTTCGCGAACTCGAGAAGCCGAGTGGAACTTGACTAGGATTCAAAGGATATTTCCAACGCAAACGCTTTTCATCTTATTTGGGTGAGAACCTAGACGATTACGTTGAAAGCCCAGTCATACGTTGCGGGAGTTGACGGGGGAGCAAGCAAGACAGTCGCAGTAATCGCCGATGGGAACGGAACGATCCTCGGCGAAGGACGAGCGGGTCCATCTAATTATCACAACATAGGAGTTCAAGCAGCAGCTTTCGCCATCAGGAATGCAGTAAAAAGGGCAAGATCAGACGCAGGCCTAACCGGAAAACTCGAGATAAGTGTTGTAGCCCTTGCGGGAATAGACTCAAAACAAGACATGACAACCGCATCTCAATTCGTGAAGAGAGCGAAAATTGCCAAGACAAGCATAGTCATCCACGATTCTGTCGCAGCAATATATGCTACGACGAAGGGCAGACCGGGAATCGTTGTCAATTCCGGGACAGGCAGCTTCGCGGCAGGCATCAACAGTAAGGGAGCTTACGCTCGGGCTGGAGGCTGGGGATACATAGCAGGGGATGAAGGCAGCGCGTACGATATCGGACTTAAGGCGATAAAGATGGCATTTAGATCATTTGACGGGAGAGAGGATAATACAGAACTCTCGAAAATTCTCAAGAGAAGATTTCGCTTAGAAGAAGTTGATGATCTGGTTAGCAGAATCTATCACAACGGATTATCAGTGGAACAGATTGCAGCAGTCGCCCCGGAAGTGATAAGTTCAGCACGAAGGGACAAGATTAGCAGAAGAATCGTAAATGATGCAGGCACTGAGCTTGGACAACTCGTGTGTGCTGTAGCCGCTCGATTAGGTATGACAAGACACAGGTTTCCGGTCGTAGCGGTCGGAGGAAGTTTCAGATCAGGAACCTACCTTATACGAGCGCTCAAAGCTGAAGTTAGAGGATGCTGCCCCAAGGCACATGTCACTATTCAAGTGGACATTGAACCCGCGCAAGGGTCACTTTCAATAGCTCTTGAAGCGTTCCGAAAGCGACATTAACATCACAAAGAATCACGTCATGAAATGTTCCGCTATAACCTTCGCTCTTTCATAGGCTTGAATCCACCCACCCTCGTCATCGGCGCATGCAATTCCTATAACCTCCTTTCCCGATTGACCACGATTGGGCTCACCATGGAATAAGAACACCGAGTAGCACCGTTTCACTAAATCAGGATTGAAAATATCAATCATAACGAACAATTCCTCGGATTCTTTCTTCCAGAGAAATGGTTTACCGTTTACTCCTCGGTCGACGACCTTCCAATCCTTCTTAGGTAGGCGCACCAAATCAGTCCCAATCCGATCCGTTCCCCACAGATTGATTCATAGGCGTTACTGCGCGTAATCAGCTCCATTTAGGCGTGTTAGAGTAAGCTTAATCATTAGTTTCGCAACTCGTAACGAAGCGGGTATGACCGATGAGTTCGAAGCGAGTGAATAAGGATACTGGACAAAAACATGGATTTAGCAAAGCCGAAAAAGTTGCCATACCAATCATCATCATAATCGCAATTTGGGTTGTCTATTCCGTCACTCAGCCAGCCCCTGCTTCAACTAACCTTCAAGTTACCTACTCTTCAACCGCATCACTCTCGCAATCAAGCAGCGCTCCCGACTTCACATTACCAATTGTAAGCTCCAGCGGCTTGACAGGGAACAGTCTTACATTAAGCTCGTTCCGCGGGAAAGTTGTACTGCTTGAATTCATGGAACCATGGTGCCCACATTGTCAGCATATGACGTCGATTCTCGACTCCCTCTACTCACAATATGGTGCCAGCAATATCGTCTTCATTTCAGTAGCGGGCCCCTGGAATGGAGCAACTGCTAATGACGCAGCCAACTTCATCAAGAATTACGGAACCAGTTGGACGTACGTTTACGATTCCTCGGGTACCGTGTTCAGTAACTATGGAGTACAGTCGACACCAACATTTTTCATCATCGGAAAAGATGGAGCAATCTCATCCTCACTAGTTGGCGAACAAACATCTGATTCACTTTCGGGCGCAATCACGGCCGCAGCGAGTGCCTGAAGACTCCCAGCCGAATCGTGTCACGCGACAGGATTCGGCTGAAACTGCAGTTAAGGTTGCATATTCTAAGAGTGAAATGTGTCTGATTGTTCAAGTTTGATACTTTGTCTATGCCGAATATATGCGACACAACGTATGCCTCAACCGGATAATTTCCGAAGGAAGTGCCAACCTAAATGTTAGCGGACAGTCTGAGGCTACGATTCTATTTCTCCGTGTTCGTGGCGTCCGTCGGTCTGTCGATGTACACCTATTTCATCCCGGTATTTGCCCAATCTTTTGGCGCGACATACTTCGATCTGGGGCTGATCGGCACGGTCGGTGCGCTTGCTACGGCGATAACGCCCAGCTTAGCAGGACACCTGGCTGATAGGACAAATCGCATGCAAGTTTTTTCACTATCTTTGCTTGTCAACGCTGGTGCAACGTTCATCCTCATACTCTGTCACTCGGTTTCGGATATCATCATATTGCGTTTGATTGGTGGTGTGGGGTTGGGGATTTTCTGGCCAATGGGAGAAGCACTAGCATCGGACCTCGCGCCGGCCCACAGAAGAGTTCAAGAAATGGGCCGGTACAGTGTCGCAATGGCAATTGGAGTATTGATTGGTCCCTCCATTGGAGGGTTCGTAGTTCAAATCCTTGGATATCAGTACCTCTTCATGATTGCGTCTGCTGTGATTGCCGTCTCC
>CAZAGP010000039.1:0-2612 GCA_964484575.1 uncultured Candidatus Bathyarchaeia archaeon
TCTCCTTGGAAGTCGCAGGCGAGCCAAGTAAGATGATCACGCTGAGGGCGCTAAGGGTAATGAAGCGTCTAGGCGAGCCGATGCCTGACTGAGGATTGACTGTTGTCAAATCAAAAGATGTCGTCCTAATCCCCAAAATGGGTGCGGACCGCAGCGGTTACTGCACTACTCCGATTACGAAGCCTGCCACGGACCTTCGGGAATCGGTAAATACACCGTCACGGGCGCGCCCTCAGATTGGAGACGGCCAAGCAGTTCTCAGACGCGAGGTACATCTCGCTGGAGACTTTCAGGAAGAATGGAGTCGGTGTGAGAACGACGGTCTGGCTGGTCGAGGACAGCGGTGTCCTTTACTTCAGGACGGACCCCAAGAGCGGCAAGGCCAAGCGGATTCGCCTCAACCCTCACGTCCGCGTCGCCAGGTCTGACATAGGAGGGAACGTCAAGGGGACCTGGGTGGACGGCGAAGCCAGACAGGTCGACGAGAAGGAATCGGGTAGGGTCAGAGATCTATTCAGGAAAAAGTACGGGCTGCAAATCAGGCTACTCGGTGGACTCTCCCGGCTCTCAGGGGGGCGTAGGGACGACTCGTTCGTGGTTGGGATTCAGTTGGGGTCCTAGTCCCCAAATGGGGGCGGAACGCAGAGTGCGAGCCCGGAGCTTTGCGCGTCTGGATAGCAAACATGAATTGTTCAATTACGGGTCACGCCCCGTCGAGACTAGGGTCCGATGATTTGTCTGACTTCTTGCCAGCGAGTAGGGGCAACTCGCGCTTCGCAAATGTCAGTAATCGCTCTGAACGCCTGAGGCGGCACGGCCGACTTTGCCTCATGAAGGAGGCGAGACAGCTCTCGGACGTTGAGGGAAGGCAACATCCATCCCATAATCGCAAACATCCGGTCAGGAGGCATTCGACCCATGATGGCGCTTCGCATGGCCACTATCTCGGCGTCAGAAAAGTGCTCACTCATCCATGGGACTAAATCTGTCTCCTCGCGATTCATGTGGGCTATGTAGGCCGCGAAAAGCTCGTTGGCCGATTGATTCAGCTGTATCCCGGCCACTACTCGGCCTTCGGGATTCTCGATTGCTAGGAGAGCGTGTCCGGATCGGGCGAGCGACACTTCGCGGCGCGCCAGGTCGTGGTGTTCCTCGATCAGGGTTGCAATCAGTTGATTCCCTGCCTTGGCTACTTCGGGGAAGATTATAGTCTCCTCATCCCTGGCGTGCTGGCTGAGCACGCAAAGATTGCACCCGGCCAACTGAGCGATGGCAAAGTCGGCCTCAAGGTCGTTGACCAGTGACTTAGTTGCGGCTAGGTCAGCGAAATCGTTGGTCTGGAGTCGACCTGAGAGGTCATAGAGCATGGAGCGAAGGGCCTTGTGGATTGGCGTGAAAAGATCCTCGGTCGCTCTCCCGTCTTTGGTTGCGAGCGTTGGCAAGTGGCGTGCCCTGTCTGGAGACGATTATAAGCCTGTCCTAACAGGTTAGGGAGACTCAGTGGACCGGGGGGGAGTAGCCCCCATATGGGGGTGGACTGCAGAGCGAGGGCCCCGAGGGGTCCGTCGCGACCACTCTGCGTTTTCCAGGGCTCAGGCCCTTGGCACCCGCGGAATGCGTCAGGTCCGAGATCTGTTGACGGGCATTAGAGACCTGGAGAGCTTGTGGAGACAGATGCTACCAGGGGCATTAGATGTGGTTCAGAGCAGGTTCGGTTCCGTTCGGATGGAAGACAATAGCGAGACTGACCACAAAGACTGTGAGGGCGATGACCGATCCATCTAATGCGCCGCCGGAAGGTCATGTCTGGGGTCCTCCTGCCTCCTTCTTGCCCGAATGAACTAAACTCTTGACAGAACCGCATTCAGCCCAAAGCTGAACTCGTATATACAGCGGCGCCTTGAATTCTTTATCAGCTTTTGACTGAGAAAGTCAACAGACAATGGCTGCTGGCTTCCCGGCCAGACGGCATGGTTGACGAGAACAACTTCCGCTGGACCGAGTCTCCTGTTCCGACTCCCTCCGATGGGGAGGTGCTCATCCGAAACCTCTGGCTTTCCTTCGACCCGACTCAACGCGGATGGATGTCAAGGGAAACTTACGTTCCCATAATCCCCCTGGGCGAAGTCATGAGAGGCTTGGCGGTTGGTCAAGTGGTCCAATCGCGGAAGCCTGACTACGCGGCTGGCGAACTTGTCCTAGGTCTTTTTGGATGGCAAGATTACATCGCCACTGACGGAGGAGGCCTTGTGGGCATGCGCAAGATACCAGCGGGGGTACCACCGACTATGGCGCTGGGGCTGTTTGGACTTACAGGCATTACAGCATATTTCGGTGTGAACGACATAGGCCAGTGCAAGGCCGGCGAGACGTTCGTAGTCTCGGCCGCGGCTGGGGCTGTCGGGTCTATCGCAGGCCAGATAGCCAAGATCAAGGGTTGCAGGGTCGTAGGAATCGCTGGAGGAAAGGCCAAGTGTGATTGGGTTGTCGGTGAAGCTGGCTTTGACGGCGCAATCGACTACCATTCGGAGGACGTTGGAGAGCGCCTCTCCCAGCTCTGTCCCAAAGGCATCGACGTGTATTTCGACAACGTCGGAGGTCCAATTCTGGAT
>CAZAGP010000040.1:0-9557 GCA_964484575.1 uncultured Candidatus Bathyarchaeia archaeon
GGCAATGCGGTAATGTCCACAGCTAAGTTGCCGTCGAGCACATCCATGGTGTAAATCAATCTGAACACGTCGACGGATCCGTAGCCAGCACCAGTATGGTAGGAATCACGCACTACGAAATCCATCTTGTCGACGTCGAAAGAACTGCTGATAATCTGACCGAGGAATCGCTTGCCTGTTGTTCCATATTTCCCCACTGCGAGGCTGCACAACTCCTTCGGATCATAGCCTTGTGCACTGATTACATCAGCCAACGCCGAATCAGCAATTATCCAGCTTGACATGTCTTCATGAGTCTTGTGTAGGAATTTGAGGAGCATCGGCTCAAACAGGTGCGAAAAAGGCGCGTGCCCAACATCGTGTAAAAGGGCGGCAAGTCTAATGTTCTGTTTCTCTTCAGAGGCTAATTCAACGGGCAAATTCTCAGCGACGACGCCAGCCAAGTACATCGCCCCGAGAACGTGTTCGAATCGAGTATGATTGGCGGCCGGGTACACGTATTCGGCTCCTGCTAATTGCCGAATCCGCCGGAGCCTCTGCAGCGCCAAAGTATCAATAACGTTCTTTTCGACGTCCGTTAACCGAATGTATCCGTAAATCGGGTCTTTCACGAACCCCCAATAGGACGATTTGACGGATCTCATCAACATCGATCCAGTCCTATTCCTTGGACAGGGTTACATAACGCATTATCGGATTCACCCAGTCGGTTGCGATAACACTGCACTCATTCATCTGGAAGTATGCGAGTAAACGTTTCAAAACACGTTTTAAAACGTTTTAGAACGTGTTTTTGAACGTTTTCTAATGTGACGTGTCATTATTCAGTTTGAAGTGATTTCGCAACCAATTTCCAAATCTGAGAATGGACTACGGAAGGTTCTGACCTGCCGTTTACGACCGTCCAGTTACGCTCTTTAGCCAGCCGCAGGTACATTCTTCTCACTTTCTTGAGGTAGGATGCATCTTCTTCGTGGATATCCCGTTGCTGGGTCTTCCTGCCGAATGATATCTTCACTGGAACATCCAGGATGAAGATTCGATTCGGTTTAGGCAACTCGGCCTCTAGTGTCGTAAGCCAGGTTAAGGGGAGACCATGCGCCGCACCATAGGCAAGATTTGACGGCGTATATCGGTTTGCGATAACAACGGTTCCATGCATTCTTTGTTCGGAGATCTTAGCCGCGACCTCCCACTTATTTGCAGCATATAGCAGGTGAACTACGCGCAGATCTGGACGCTCTTTGCCTGCTAGGTAAGCTTTGAGGCGCTGGCCTAGGGGGGTTCGGTACGCAGGAAATGACCAGATTGCGCATGAGAATCCGTGACGCCGAATTTTTCGAGCAAGGAGTTCCGTCTGCATCTTCTTTCCTGACTGGTCTATGCCGTCAATCACTATTAATTGGCCTAGCTTGGTTATGTGGTTCAAGGCTTAGCTTCTCTCCAAATTTCTGTGAGGCACATGTTCAATTAGCGAACCTTCTCTCAACGTGACGAGTAATGCGAGTAATACGAAGACGGCGACCAAGTAAATTGAAGTATCGCCAATGATCGGAGAGAGTGAGTAAATGAACATACCAAGGTATATTGTTGTCATCGTTAACGCGTAGCATCCAGAGAAGAGTATTCCGAGAGATGATATTTTTCCCCCAATAATCTTCCAAGATACTCGGGCTAGGTTTTCCGATCTGCCTAGATTGTCACCAAAATGTAACCGTCGATGACCTGTAATTAAGGGCACGATTTCGAGGCTGAGTAGAATCATTAGGAACGCGAGTAGTGTGATGGGAAAATCGCTGATGACAGTTTTCATCCAGATCTGGTTAAGAAGAGATAGGGCAAAGAGAAGCGCGGTGAGCCCGACACTGATTCGTAGCTTCCTAACATCACCGGTAAGCGTGCCATAGACCCAAATAATTACACCCACCAACCCCACTATTCCTCCAACGCTCTGAATGAATAATGGCATTAGCACTGTGAGAACGGTGATCGCTAGAGCAATTACTGCTGAAGTTGCTAGGGTGAAGAGGCCCCAACGTTTCTTTTCATCCAATTCGCGTTTGTCTCCTCAACTGTGACTTCAAAGAAACGTCTGGAGCAAACTCAACTAAGGTTGCAGCCGAATTAACGCGAATTGCGTTAGCTTTTCTCTGTGCTGAAACGACTCGAGCAGCCAACGCGTTAGAATCAATTCCTGTAGGCTGCGCTAGCGTTGGAGTGAAGCAAATTGTGGTATATCCTTTCTCTGCCAGATTGCCTATCACGCTTGCAGTATCTTCCCTTATCAGCGGTGAAATGAAGAGGATTAACGACTTTGAAGGCATAAGCGAAACAACTACCGACTCGACCGCATAACTCATGGGAAGCAAGGCTGGCCCCGATTTCACCATTGCAAGGTTGTCAAGAATCTTAATCAGTTGACGTTTGCCGAATGCTAGGTCAACCCAAGCTCTCACGGACCCATAAATCGCGAGTCCAACCCGGTTACCTTGGAAAAGGAGTTGAGAACTCAAACTTCCTGCAAGCGTTAACTGGAATTCCGTCAAATCAAATTCGAACAATGTGGAAGTGACATCCTCCGCAGAATCCACTATGATAAGCACGTCAGTTACATTCTCACTCTCAAATTCATTCGTCACTAGATGCCCCGCCCGCGCCGAGGCTTTCCAGTTTATTCTCCGTAGTTCATCGCCAGCATGGTACAGTCTAAGTTCGTAGAATTCTGCTCCGGCACCGATTCTACGAGATGGAACTTGCCCGGACCATACGCCAACTCTTCTGGCTCTTAGATCAAGCGTGCCGATCTTCTCTATGGTCGGCAGCACAGTGAAAGAGTCCTGTTCCATCCTTTGAGTACGGGTCAAGTAGAATGCAAGCATGTCCGCATATTGAATTGAGATCGGTCCAATGCTGTAGTAACCTCTTCTTGCAGGGGAAATACGGTACGTCCATTCCAGAGCCTCATTAGGGCGTAAGGATAAATGAACAGAGTTCAACTGATTCTCAACAGTCAAGGACGAGGGTACTCGATCTTCTAACTCGAAATCTTTGAGATCTTCAGCTCCATCATTTCTCACCCTAATCGTTACGTCTATGTAATCACCTCCAAATGTTCTAGTTGGGTTCAGTGTCCTCTCAACTTTCAGTTTGGAAAGATCTATGGCAGCCAGTGGATTTGCGACAAGGAGAAGCAGGCCGATAGGTATCACGTAAGCCGCCAAGTAGAATTCGTGAAAGAAAAACGCGAGCGCAACGAAACAGTATGCCAGCGATAAGTAAGCTAGACCTTTCCTTGTAAACGCCATTAATCGACCCTTGGGACTGGAATCTTTCGCGAGATTTCTTCAAGGATCAGTTTCGGATCAAACCCTTTTACCCACGACGCAGTCTTCGGAATTATCCTGTGTGAGAGTGCTTCGATGATTAGCGATTTCACGTCATCCGGTATGACATAGTCGCGCCCGTAGAACACTGCGTTGGCGCGAGCCAGACGCAGAAGCGCTAAGGAGCCCCGAGGGCTTGATCCGACCTCAATTTGAGGGTGTGAACGGGTTTCTCGCACGATGTCTGTTATGTAGGATAGGATCGAGTCGTCCACGTATACTTCTTCAACGGTGTTTTGCATTGTAAGTAGTTGTTGTGGCGTTATGACGGCGTTAACATCGAATTCTTCGGATTTTCTTGCAATCCTGGTCTGTAGAATCCGGATCTCTTGAGGCTTATCTGGATAGCCTAGGCGAAGTTTCATTATGAATCGATCAAGTTGAGCTTCAGGTAATTGGTATACGCCCTCGAATTCTATCGGATTCTGTGTCGCGATAACTATGAATGGTTTATCGATGTGATGTGTTTTCCCGTCTAAAGTCACTTGATATTCTTGCATTGCTTCTAGAAGTGCGGATTGAGTCTTCGGAGGACTTCTATTGACCTCATCCGCGAGAAGGATGTTTGTGAATACTGGGCCCTTTCGAA
Organism: uncultured Candidatus Bathyarchaeia archaeon; assembly: GCA_964484575.1. Classification (GTDB taxonomy): domain Archaea; phylum Thermoproteota; class Bathyarchaeia; order 40CM-2-53-6; family 40CM-2-53-6; genus FEN-987. Next base: position 3,973 of record CAZAGP010000040.1, read on the forward strand.
GTTCAAAGTCTCCGGATTTCTGGTTAAATATGTAAGTGCCTGTAATGTCGCCTGGAAGTAAATCTGGTGTGAATTGAATTCTGGAAAACCTGCACCCGCTTGCTGCCGCCAAGGTTTTCGCGATAAGGGTCTTTGCAAGACCAGGGTAATCTTCTATGAGGATATGCGAGTTTCCTAATATTCCTAGAAGTAATTTGCGCAGGACATCGTCCTTGCCTACGATGTGGTGAGTTAATTCAGCGTGGAGTTTCCGACAATTCTCGGCGGCTTCTAAACTCAATCCTCACAACCTCTCGATTCTTGACAAGAGGTCATGAATCTCTTGCACATCCACCAAAGTTGTCTTTTCCCCGGACAGAAAAGAGAAGAGTATGCGATCATTCAACCTAGCGCTTATGGGTTCTGGGTCAGTAGCAATGAGATCACACAACTGCTCTTTGGAGAGATTCATACGTGCAGAAGCCACTGAGAGCCCGATCGCGCGAAGCCTCTCCACTAACGCTGTCTGCGTTTCATGTTTGCTGACATTTCGTTCGATGATCGCCTGGAGCCGCGCGAGCTCATCATCTCGTGGCCTTGAATCATGGCGGATTGCTCGTTTCGGTGTAGTCGTAAGGTGGGATAATGAGTCGAGGATTAGCAAAGCGAAGGCGAGGAAAGTTACTCCTAGAGCTGGCCACATCAGCACCTCGAAATGAGCAAGAAGCAGATCGAGTATGATGACGCAGACCCCGCAAATTACGCCAAGTTCAACAATGCTCTTAGATTCTCTGCTCAATTCTATCGGCCAGCTCGTTCGCCAATTCATCCTGTAAAGTGGTCAACTGCGAGATGGCTATTCTTCGCTTATCGGGCCCGAGGGAATGTTGACTGTATCGTGCTTCCTCAAAAAGAAACGTAAGTGTTTTGACAGCTTCCTCTCCAACTCGCAACTTTTCGGAGACCTGCACGGCAAATTCCCGAGGAGTTTCAGCTAATCCTATCTCGAGTCCGATTTCCGCAAGAAGCGTACACATCTGTCTATAGCAGGAGAGTATGGTTTCTTGATAATTATCTCCAGATTCGAGCATTCTCACAGTTCTTCTAACAACTTCGGTTGCTCTCTGCTTAATCGTGTCCCCTGGACCTAACCGAGAGGTTCGGTTTGAAAGTATACCCCTCCGGAAGGCGATCAATAGAAACGTGAGTGAGATAACGAAAATTGACACGAACGCTATGAAGCTGTAATAAGCGAGAAACAGTGTTTGAGAAGACAGCGATGAGCTCTTAGGCGTCGACGTGACTTGAAATTGGGTGATTGACGTTAAGAATATTGCTGCCTGCTGAATCACGCTAAGAGCAGTGATCGCCGCATTCGGGTTAGATCTCACGAAAACGACAACGGATATCGTGACTAAGATAAGGAAGATTAAAGATGTGAGGAGATTACTTCCTCGTCGCGGCCCACTCTGGCCAATAACAAAGAAGTTTGTGATGGCTTCGATTATGGTCTTACTGAAAGCTAACAACACAATCAGATAGAATGTTAGGAAAGCCGGTGCAAGGAAAGGTGCGAGGCTCAGCGTTCCCTTTGTGGGTCCCTTCTGCTGGGTGAAGGTTCCAGTCATCACCAGCAATACGATGAATAGCAGAAGAATTATGCGATTAGATGTTAACAGGGTCTCATTACGCAGATTAAGGAACCTTCCATCAATAGTTTCGTGACACAAGGAATTTGGCAATAAGTTCCAAATTTCCTCTGCTTTCAGATATTGGCATCTTGTTCAATATTTGAATTGCTTCTTGAAGATAGAAGGCTGAACGATCCTTAGCGTAGGTTATGCTCCCGTACTTCTCGTAAAGATCAATTGCCTTCTTTATTTCGACTTTCTTGATCGACTTCTTTCCGAGTATACGCAGAAACTTCTTCCTGTCCACGTCCGTTGAGCTTTTCAGGAGATGAGCAGCCATGACGGTTTTCTTACCTTCACGAATGTCTCCTCCAATCTCCTTGCCGTAATCCTTCTCTTCACCGATCACGTTTAACACATCATCGATTATTTGAAATGCGATTCCAACAGTTTCCCCGAAATCTCCCAAGGTGATAATCTCGTCTTCTCGTCCACCGCCGACAATTGCGCCGGCTTCGGTTGCGAGACCAGTCAAGGCCCCTGTCTTGCATCGAAGCAATCGAATTACGTCTTCTTCGGAGAACTTGTCCCGTCTCCAAAGGTTGAACTCAAATGCTTGTCCCCATGTAATGGCATAAGCACGTTTAGCAATGCATGACACTAACCTGTGACAGCGATCTAACGGAAGATGACTCCCGTTTGCCACCTCAAAGACTTTAATCAGCATCGCATCTCCCGCGTTTATTGCGACGGGAACGCCGTATATCTTGTGAATGCATGGCTTTCCACGCCTGAGCTCGCTCTGATCCTCGATATCATCATGTATTAACGTCATGTTATGAAGTAACTCGACTGCGGCGGCAGCTCCGACCGCCGACTCCCTATCACCTCCAACACACTCGGCTGCCAGAAATACGAGCACGGGCCTGAAGCGTTTACCTCCGCGATCAATCAGCTCCCAAACGGAGTTGTAGAACTCGGCTGGTTCTCCAGTTCTTGGAAGGTACTTTTCGAGTTCTGTTTCCACTATTCCCCTGTAACGTTGGATGATATCAAGAGCGGAAGACATGTCGCGACCTTTGTTTGTTCTGATTCTTCAAGTCTATGCCTAGTCGCCTATTTGTGAAGGCTACCCGTCAGGTCATGACGTAGGGCATTCGCGGTTACGGCTGATCCTTCTTCACGTACTTCGAGGTTAAAACGCGTCTGATATCTTCCGAGATCTTTTCACCAATCCCATTTACTGATTTCAATTCTTCCGTTGAAGCAGTGAAAATTCGTTCGACCGTTCTCAGTGCCGTCAAAAGGTTTCTGGCTCTCACCCTGTCGATACTTGGCAGACTCGCAACGATGAATTCCTGTTGCTCTTCGAGCGTGGGAGGCTTTGGTCCGGGCATGATCTTCGGGGAGCGCTTCTGTTGAGTTTGTTCTCTGCGTGCGATCGTAAGCATCAGTTGCGCGCTATAGGTGGGGTTTGGTGACCAGAGTATCGGTATATTGTAGTCGACTAGTATTGACGCGTATGCACCAAAAATTGCTTCCGGCCTTACTCGACCTGACCCCATCGGGTTTTCGCCTTCCACAATTATGAGCGACCTTTCATACTCTTTCAATTTGATCACCTGATCAAAGAGGCGTCCATCAATTATCGACGACGCGAAGTCATCAACTTCTTTCCGTTCAATTACGACTCTGTCAGAAAGCACAAAGTCACCTACAGCGAGGGTTTCTGATTTGAGATGCGCTCCCAGCCTAACTAGTTCGCGAGTTGTGACGGCGCCCAGCTCACGCGAATCTACTATTATGTTGATCTCGTCTTGGGTTTGCTCACTACTTTTCGGAGACATGTACCGTTCGATCTTCAATTGGTCGGGGTTCTCGTTCTGTGTCTTCATGAAATTCCGTATCGCTGTACTCATTTCCTTTTCTCTTCTCCGAGAGATCCAATAGTATGCTTCGTCGCGAGTGCCTTTCGCGATTAAGATTACTGCCTTGCCCGGGCCTTTTCTGCCTGTTCTGCCGCGACGTTGAATATACCTGATGGCGCTGGGGACCGTGTCGTAGAAGATCACTTCATCACACTCAACAATGTCGAGGCCTTCTTCTCCGATCTGGGTTGCGATGAGGACGTTATATGATCCTGATCTGAAGTCGTCGAGAATCAGCGTCTGTTTCTTCTGAGTTAATCCCTTATCATGCTCTCTGGAGGCTTGACCTACAAGTCGTACGGCGGATACTCCATCCACCTTGTTGAGTAATTCGGTGAGTCGCGCTGCCGTGCTTCGATAGTTCGTGAATATCATTACTCTGCGAACGCCGCTGCTAAGAGCGCTCCTCACCCGCCTGATGAGTTCCGTAACTTTGGGGTGATCAGCTTCCTTCGCGACGACGTCATTGACGATTCCGATTACTTCCATTATTCGCTTGTCGTTAAGGATTAGTCGTAGGCCGGGTGAAGCACGCGCTTTTCCTCTTTCACTTAGATCGTGAAGTTGCGCTTGGAGAGCAGGAAATCCCTGAGTCTCCAGAAGTTCGATTGCTCTAATTGCGTGAATTGCCGCATATACCTGTGACAGATAGGCCTTCACCTCTTTCCTACCACTGGCAGCATCCTGCAGGATCTTTTGCCTCGCTTCAAGGACGTCTCGAAGTCGAACGCGATCCGTCGCCGCGCTCGGTAGAAAGCCTTGGTCCCTTACGGCGCGTAACATTTCACGAAGGAAACTCTCGAGCTTTATTTTGACATCGTAGAATATCTTTGGGAGCTCGACGCTTACCCATTCAACATCGATTCCTGCAATGTATGGCTTGACATCTTCACTTTGGCTGGTGCGTGCTTCGACCCAATCTAGGTGAAGATTCCTAGTTATCTCTCGCACATCAGCCTCGCTTGACCCAGGTGACGCAGTGAGTCCGAGAATTAGCCCATCCTCAACTTTGGAGTATTGCTCCGCGACGAAGACGTATGGGTAGTCTCCGACTGCACGGTGTGCTTCGTCAAAGATTACTAGGGAAAACGCATCTAATCGTACTCGACCCGTAATCAGATCGTTCATTAAAACTTGCGGTGTACAGATCACAAACCGCCTTAACCAAAGTTCTTGACGGTCTTCAGGTCCGACTTCTCCTGTCAAGTAAACTATGGACGCTCCGTCTAACGCTATGAGACGTTGAAATGTACGATGATGCTGCAGAACAAGCGGTTTTGTTGGAGCGAGCATCAGCACTCCTTTGGTTGGAAGAGAAGCTAACTTGACAGCGGCCACGTGAGCAGCGATAATTGATTTGCCAAGGCCGGTCGGTAAGCAGACTAACGTGTTTCTTCTAAGCGCGACGCTCGAGATTTTCTCTTGATAAGAGCGCGGCTCAACCAGATTAGATCTGAGAATAGAATTAGTAGATTGGGGCGCCGACATGATCTCACAGCCTGAAGCTGCGCCCCGCCATAGTGGGCAGCGGGAATGACCCTACTAAGCTAATTCTGTTTGGCGCCGCAGCTCCCACAGAAAACAGCGGTTGGTGGCATCGTGGCTCCGCAGGATACACAGAATTTGTTACCTTCAGCCCGGACGGGTGAAGGTGCACCGCACGCTGGACAGAATTTATGATGCGATTGCAACTGCGCACCGCATGATGAGCAAGTAACGGGCGTGCCCGCAACTGCACTCGCTCCAATATTGTCAGGCGCCTTTAGCTCTGGTGATGCCCCATCATTGTACAGGTCTCCAAGGGACCTAAAGATGAATACGGACAGTAACGGCGAGATAACTGCTGAGATCAACCATCCTACGTACGGGATACTGCCTGCCAGACCGCCAACAACGAAAGCAATAATTGCCGTGACAATGACCCATCCAATATACTTACCCCAACCGATTCTTCCGATTATGCCCAGTATCTCTCCAAACGCGAACGCCTTTCCAAACCTTCCTGTCTTCACCATGTGAGCTATGCCCACACCCAGAAAAATGAGAA
>CAZAGP010000041.1:0-10439 GCA_964484575.1 uncultured Candidatus Bathyarchaeia archaeon
AACTACCCGAACTCAACAAGACGAGTCTTTACAGGCTGGACCGGGGACTACGCCGGGCAGCCAACGAGTCTAACTGTTCAGATGAACTCACCGAAAACAAGCACAGCAACCTGGACAACCCAGTACTTATTCACCTTCAAAGTCACGGGGCTACCTAACTCCACAATCCTAGAGCTCAAGGCAGACAACACGACCTACCACATATCAGGCAACAGCAGCGTACAAGTTTGGTACGCTGCAGGATCAACTATAAACCCGACCATCAATCAGACCGTTACATTAGCATACATCTTCGTGTACGACTTCGGTGGGTGGCATGATTCAGTCACTGGCCGACCTGTTCAGATGCCAGTAACCGTAAACAGTCCAGAAGACTATACAGCACAATACAACCTAGGCGGCATACAGTTAGCCTACACAATGAACCTACTACCACTCTACCCGCCCCAAGAATTTACAACTCAACATCTGACCGGGTAGTACAAGGTAGTCGTTTTGATCAAACACGTCTTGAAGAGTAGCGGGAGACTTAAGGAATTCTAAGCAGCTTGTTTGATTCAAAGTAAACCGATTAACCTAATCAGCGCAATCAACCACGATCCACATATGAATGAAGAAAACGAACCACAGAAGAGCTTGAAGAAACTAACTTGGCAGTACGAGAATTGCCTCGCCTGCGTATGGTTCTTCCCGAATGACCCAATCAACGCCGACATAATGGAACGAGGTAACTGCGCACATCCCAAGTTGAAACCTTACAACCTAATCGTCTCAGGACGCGACTGGTGCAACCTATTCAGCGAGATAAAGCAGAAGCAAATTGACAGCCGACAAGAGATGGCGATGAAAAAAGAAGAATCAAAGAAGACCTGAACATGTGAGATTAACAGACAGATCTCCCGGCACAACTAAACTCAGCTTGGACAGGAAAGCCGCTCCCACAGCATGCACCTAATCGAACACCTATGATAGGTTGAGAAGCAGACATTAGATTAGTTTAAGGTCGTCTTCAGAGACCCTTTAGATGAGCCTCTACTACATGGCCCGCGGCGGACCGTTCGACCATGCTGATCCAAAATCGCAATGAGATCAATAGATCCGGGAAGACGGGATGATCTCATGCGAGCGAAAAAGTCCGGCACAAAGAGCGCTGACATTCAACATTTATTAATGGCGAGACGTGTCTCGACATTAAAGACGACTCAATTGCGCCGTTCAAGCGCGTTATTCGTAACGATCAGCCTATGCCTATTTCTCATGCTGACACCATCACCTGTGCTCCTAGCGCAAGGACAACCGCTTAACCAGTACAACATCACACTATATGCCCACTCCGCCCCCGAAAATTCTCTCATTATGAATGCGTCAATCCCAGAGGGCCCTCCACGTTGTGACAGCGTGAATAACACGATCACATTCACGCTTAATCCGCCTATTGGCACAAGACTTGACATAAACGGAAGCGTCATTACAGTTGTCGACCTCCACGCAACCAGCTACCTCTCCGGAACACTAATCACGCATCTTTGGGACAAACAGGGGACTGGCCAACGAGTCCTAATTCCATCAACTAATCTCACAACACCAATCACGCTAACGAATCGCTCACAAGTCGTCCCAATCGGAGTGGGCCCAATAGAATACGAATTCAAACAAGGATCAATGATTCAGCTAGACGTACTCGTACTATCATCAAGTCCGAAGACGACACCGTACCTCTGCTGGGATGGCAGCCCGCAAAAAACGTTCATCCCTACAAGCGTGAGGTTGACTGTGGTCGATCCTACCCGAGCGACTATTGATTTCGTTCCGAAACAGAAAGACTTCAAGCAGATCATACGATGCGACAATCCTCCCTGCCCTTGTAGCGTCTCCGCGAACGTGACGGATGCATTCGGCATAAGTCGGCTAAGCGTTTCAGCCACCCTAACGGGGCCCAACAGGACATTGGTAATTCGGCCAAGTCAAATTTCAACATATTCTCAACTGTACACGTACAATGCGACGCTTGGGCTTGGACAATGGAACATGACAGTACGCACGCTGGACACTTCCGGAAACTCAGATTCCTTCAACGACGGAATCTGGATCACCCCCTATATTCCGGTACAGGTGAACGTCGTTGATCAGTCCGGGGACACTCTCGCTAATGCTACCGTAAGAATCAGCTTCAGAGGAAGCTCAGTATCTAACCTAACCTCTCCCTCAGGTTCCGTTAATTTTCAACTACCATCCTATCAAATAGTTGGACCCCTTAACCTCACAGTAGCATGGCAGAATGTCACAATAGGCCCGCAGCCGCTCAATGAATCCTCGTTCACTGTTAGACTGCCAGTATACAATTTCCAAATGAAAACCATGCTCTACGGAGCAATCCCTCTCCCCAACGCTAAGGTTAGCCTCCTTGAAGGGGTGACAACTATTGCCAAGACGACAACGGGCTGGGATGGGATTGCGAGATTCAGCAAGATCCCTGGAGGCAACTACACAGTCTCCGTGGAATACTTGGCCTATCAAAATGAGACAACACTCAGCGTCAATCCGACAATAAGCGATAAAACAGTCACGGTAAACCTTCCAGTTCCCCCCTACTTCTCATACATAGCACTCTCCACCATTATACTCGTCGCGGCAACTTCGGCAATTATCCTGATCAGAAGAAGATCTCTCCTCTACCCATACGACTTCACATACTTAGACGGACTAACTTCGGGCGGTATCCCAGACAGTTCATTCACTGTAATAGTAGGAAACGCAGGATCAGGAAAGACCGTCTTCCTCGAATCATTGGCGACGAAGCACCTTACTAAAGGCCAAGGTTGCGTTTACATAGCGAACAGTGAATACCCTGCAGAAATTCGAACACACATGCTCACATTAGGTATCGCTGAGTCATTAGTGAATTCAGGAAAACTTCTCTTCATCGACTCCTACTCAGCAATAAGCGGAATCGAATCCGCTGAAGAATTCCACGTATCCTCGCACACGGACCTCACCAGCTTAAGCGTTGAGGTCACAAAATGTCTTGAACGGCTCGGCTCCCAATCCGACGTGTACATCGACTCTGCCACAACGATGCTGAACTCACTCCGGGGCGACTACCTCCTAACTTTTCTCCAATCAATTGCCGGAAAAGTCAAAGCATCAGGCGGAAAGCTCGTGCTCACCATCGGCACCGGAATTGAGAAGACGGATATGGTCAAGTTCGAGGAAACAGCAGATTGCGTCCTAGAAACACAACTACAGGAATCCAAGGGGGGTCAGAAACGTAGATTCAGGGTGAAAAAACTTCGCGGTAAACCATACATTGACAGGTGGACCCTATTCCGAATTGAATCAGGCAAAGGCGTCGTATTTCTTGCGAGGGCGATCAAACCTGCACCTCGGTCGGCTCCCGTAGGAGAACAAGCCAAATCAGAAGAAGTTCAATCGAACCCTTAGCAACAATTTCCATCAATGACTCATATTCTTGAATCGTTACCGCCAAAAGCGTATATCCTCGACAGTAGGGTGACACGTTCACTAAGCGATAGTTCATCAATAGCATTCTCTTAGGAGGCACCTGAAACGGAAGCACGGAGAGCACTCGTCATAGCACTACTCTTGTCCTTGACAATCCTTCTCGTAGAATTTACTGGCAGCATACTGTTTCGAAGCACCGCTCTGATGGCTGATGCGCTGCACATAGTTACAGATATACTAGCAGTTCTCTTCAGTCTATTTGCACTCTCAGTCTCTTCACGACCACCGTCCAGCAGCCTGACGTATGGCTATCACAGGTTCGAGGTCCTTGCCAGCCTAATCAACGGGTTATCTCTCCTTGGAATCGTAGGAGTAATAATGTACGAAGCCTACTTACGGTTTCTTTCCCCGCAACCCATACTCGCCCTAGGGACTGCTGGTTTAGCGTCTATTGCTCTGGTCCTGAACCTGATTGCCTCTAGAATACTAAACATCGCCCAAGCTAATGTGCCAACCCATAAGGACGAGAATCTTGCAAGCGTCGAATTGCATCTTCTCGGCGATGCATTATCCTCATTTGCCGTTATAATCGGTGCCGCCGCCGTTTCCTTGACTCATCAGTACTACCTGGACCCGCTCATTGCAGCATTCATCGGACTCATAGTGCTTCAAAGCGCCTTGAAGACGATGATGCAGGGCGGTGCTATAATTCTGGAAAGATCACCGCTCAAAGATACGACTCTCTTGCGACAGAAACTCGCAAACGTAGAAGGTGTGGTTGATGTCCATGACCTTCACGTGTGGAGGATCTGTTCTCACATTACCGTCGCTAGCATGCACGCATGTCTTGACGCTGAAGGCAGGAACAATACCACATTAGTTAGAAATCAACTAGAGCATGAAATGGCCAAGCTAGGAATCGGTCACATAACAATTCAACTAGAAGAGACCTGCTGCGTACCCCTCCATAATCATGAAACCCATCAACCCAATGAGTAGAGGAGTGCCAACGCCCTTAACTCAGCCTCGACACGTCTGGTGAATCCATTGGAGAAAGCTTCTGGAGAAGTACGCATAACCTCGGCAAGGAGAGAAGACTTGCCGGAGATTTTTGCACTACTTGAGGAATGCAATCTTCCCAAGGAAAACCTTGCGACTCACCTATCAACTGCGATAGTTGCATTGAACCGATTAGAGATTGCCGGATGCTCAGCTTTGGAACTCTACCAAGAATCAGCGCTGCTCCGTTCTGTCGCAGTCAAACCATCATACAGGAAACGAGGACTTGGTCGACAACTAACAGAAGCAGCATTGAACCTTGCAATTCAGCCAATGTATCCGACGTGTACCTGCTAACAGAAACTGCAAGCATGTTCTTCTCAAGATTCGGATTCGAATCTATCCCACGAACAAAAATCCCAATGAATGTCCAGCAGTCAATTGAATTCACTACCTTATGCCCCGACACAGCCACGGTTATGAGAAAGATGTTGCCCCGCTCTGCAATCCGATTCGGTAATCATATTACGGTTCGCTCGAGCAATGGGCTAAACAGATACAGTTGGGAAGCGTGACTTGTCCACAGTGCGGGGCCAACGTAAACGAGCAACTTAGCGCCTGTCCGGAATGCCACGCTCAAATTAGCACGCTTAGGAGACAGTACTGCGCTAACAGCAAAGCTGAGATTGCTAATCATCAAAACTTCTGCTACTATTGCGGACTCGCTCTAGCCAGCATGCGTCAACCTTCACACATCAATTTAGAACCCATCAGCGTAGAGGATGTGCTGAGCTCGTCCCTAGACATAATCAAGAAGGAACCCGTGATTCTTCTTCCGATGCTCATCGAGTTCGTCACCTCGATAACGTTAACACATTTGCTCGGCCTGTTCTTCCCACAACTTACCAACTCACTTTTCCCGCACTTATCGAACAGATTACAAGACGTTCTCGTTAGTCTCATCGCTGCCCTAGCGGTTGGAATCACCCTTCAACCAGTTGTGTACGGAATGTATCCGTTAATGGTCAAGAATACGGTGGATAAGTCCAACATTGATTTGAGGGCCGCGTTCAGGAAGGCGGTTAATCGTTATCCTTCACTCCTATTGGCACTTATTCTGGTGTATTTGAAAGTGTTAATCGGTACGCTACTCCTTATTCTCCCTGGAATTTACTGGTTAATGGGCTACTATGTTACGATCCCAGCCGTCATGCTGGAGAACCGGGGAGGACGAGACGGTATGTCGGCGAGCATGTCATTCAGTCGGAATAGAAAATGGAGAATCTTCGGCCTACTCTTAATCACATCTCCACCCGCCTACCTCGGGCAGGCAATCCTGCGATACTTCATGAACCCTGTGCCCATCATTGCCTCCACAATTTTCGACCTAACAATCGGCCTAGTCCTATACGTATTAGGAGTCGTGATGTGCTCTTACACTTACATAAGGTATGGAATGATCAAGTTGAAAGAACAGTAGCAAGGAGTAATTCGCACCAGCTCGCTATACACCCAATGGCGAAAGTCTTTCGCGTCCAGGCGAGACGCGCAATATTCTAAACTCGCCTAACCACATCCTCAGTTTGCACTTTCACTCGCGGCCTATTTTCAGTCTTGAGCCAGTACCGATGACCCGCGCCGTCCGCCCTTAGTCTCTAGGTCTTGAAATTGCTACTCCAATCGCCATGCCAAGAATGAAAGCAACACCCAACGCTAAAAGCGGCCTCTCAGCAACCGCTTTCGTAGCTCTATGCCTTAGCGGACCCAGCTGCTCATTGAGATCACTAAAGCGCTTATCTACGTCCCTGCGCAAGTCCTTCACGTAGTCCTCTACCTTTCGCATCTCCTTGAGTTCTTTCTCAGCCATTTCTTTGGACAAATCAAAGCACCTTACTAAGTAATGTGTACAGTGAATAAAAGAGTTCGGACAACATTCTCAATATCAGAGTCGCACAAACCGTCTTAAAATTGTCTAAGACCAGTCAAACAACATTACCGGCGGGATTATAAAGGTCAGAAGATCGAGCCTCCAGCTCCATTAACGTGTTATGAATCTTCGAGAGATCACCCACGTACAGCGGTTGATGAGCGTCTGTCCCAGTGCTCAATTTAACACCGTTCTCAAGGCACATTCGGAAAAGGGTGAGGTAGTTAGTGGGCTGAGTTAAATCCCGATAGAAATGACCGTTGATTTCGACCGCTACTCCCCGCTTCGCAGCCGTCTCAACCAGCTCCGACAAGAGACCATTGGCCAGATCGGCCACTGACTTGAGATATTTACCTGCTGAGACCACGTACATGGGGTGACCTAGGACGTCTACTTGACCGTTCCTTAAGGCAGCGATTTCGGCCTGAAAGCATCTGCTTACCACTTTCTTTCGGTCGACACCGACGTCTCCGGTAACCAGCTTTTCCCATCTCGTCTCGACTCCCGGAATGATATGGAGAGAAGCGATCACAAAATCTACTTCAGCCGCTATCTCCGGCTTGATGTTTAAGCAACCGTCAAGATCAATTATGTCGGCTTCCACTCCAAGAAGAAATCGGGTCTGAGACCCTTCGCTGATAGTTCGACATTTCTCTTTCATTACCCTAATCTCCTCTAAACCGTTCACGTGATCGTACGCATCAAGGAAACTCGTATTGGTGTGATGGTCAGTTACCGCTACAGCCATGAGATCATTCCTCTGGGCCTCGTTGAATATTTCTTGGACTGTCTGCTTGCCGTCTGAGAAGCGCGAATGGGTGTGGAGATCTAGCTTTGGAAACATCTAGGGCACCTAAACCTTCCAGATCTCTAAGCGCTGTACGGATGGCAAGCAAATGAGATAAAGGCTTTACAATTGGGCAGAATTGAAGGGAACATCTTCGTGCAGTGACTCCTGCTCGTTCGAGCTGCTCATGTAAGAGAATCGCTACAAAGGACTATCTGCTTGTGCAATCACACGTAGAAAGGCACAATCACGCGCAGGGATAGTGAAGAGGATGAGTAAACGCGAAAAACTGGAAAGAATATTCACCAAGCATACCTTCACAGATTTCAAATGGTTGGATACTCGATGGATAATCGTCTCGCAATGGGTTAGATTGAAGTGCATGTTCGGATGCCCGGAATATGGAAAACGCGCATCCTGCCCGCCAAATGTGCCCACCGTGACGGAATGCGAACGTTTCTTCCGCGAGTACAAGGAAGCAGTCATCTTTCATTTCGAAAAGGCGGTCGCCAAACCTGAAGAGCGTTATGCTTGGACAAAAGAAGTTAACGCAAGGCTGTGGAAACTCGAACGAGACGTATTTCTCGCCGGCTATCCCAAGGCCTTTCTGCTCTACATAGACACCTGTTATGCCTGCAAAGACTGTTCAGGAACAAGAACCGAATGTTTCAATAAGAAACTGGCTCGTCCCACACCTGAAGCACTCTCAGTCGATGTCTATTCAACCGTGAAAAAGGTAGGATACCCAATCCAAGTACTCTCTGACTATTCGCAAAAGATGAACCGCTACGCCTTCCTGATGGTAGAGTAGGCTCATTAAAGAAGAGATCAATCTCAAATTCTCAACTACTCACAAGGCTGGCGTGCTCGCGGAACTCCCTTAATAGAAACATCGAGTTCCTGGATCCTGACCAGTGAATCGATTGAATAACCGCATGAAATTGTCCTCGGGAACGAAATGGGAGCCGATAGTCGGTTACTCAAGAGTTGTCAAGGTCGGGAAGATTATTCACGTATCTGGAACGACCGCAACAGATGCACAAGGTAACCTGGTTGGCACAGATGATGCAGCTGCACAGACTCTCCAAACCTTGAAAAACATTCAACGGGCTCTAGAATCAGTAGGCTCAGGATTTGAAGACGTCGTCCGAACGCGAATCTACGTAACTGACATCAAACGGTGGGAGGAGATTGGAAAAGTCCACGGCCAGTTCTTCAAAGAAATCCGCCCCGCCACGACAATGGTGGAAGTGAGAAGCCTCATCAGCCCACAAATGCTTGTAGAAATCGAGGCGGAAGCTATATGCGACTAATCTCAGCTGTCGAATTCTTCTTCTACGCTCATTTCAAGTGAATCCAACAGGATCACCCTTACTGCGTTTAGGATCTCCACTCGCAAACATTATTCACTATTCATGCAGTGATTGCAGGGGCCTCAAGTATTCGTCTAGGTCTGCTTCCGTACATCCTAATGTACGGCGACATGGCTCGAAAGGTCTTACTCTCGGCTTTTCTAAGATGCTCTTCAAAAGTTGTTCTAGGAATCTTACGTTTGATGGCGATTTCCTCAGCTGTCATCCTCTTTGGTATTTCGTAATATCCATACTCCATCGCTGCCAGCATAGAGTCGACCTGCTTATCGGTTAATCCCCCGAAGATACTGCTAACTGAAATAGCAAAGATGTCGCGGATACTACTGTCAGGGATAATTTTCTTCCGCAAAATTTGAACCGGCCCAAGCCGGTTCAACTCTTTGAAAATGGCCGTGCAGTCGTTTTCTCTAAATCCTATGACCCTATACTCTTCCCACCCCCCATAGTACACCTCGGGTGGCATTATCAGGCAGGAATGTTTCTCAACGACGTCTAACACGTTTGGTGAAATCTTGCTACAGCTACATGTTCTAACAATTAGCTGGAGGTTCCCCTCAAGAAAATTCTTCCTCAGTATCTTACCTCCCTTCCAGAGTAGCAGTTCTCTCAGGTCACGTTCGACTCTAGTGTACGTCTCAATATCCGCGCAGTCGACTTCCGCCACGTGAATCTTGTTATTGCACCACTCTACGAGTCTCACCTCCGGGTGTTTCATAGAAAACCGAGTATAAGGGCAATCATGTTGCAGCTTGAAGTTAACCTCGAACAATCGTAATCGACTACCAACCCATCTGTAACCGTTCATTCGTATAAAGGCTCTACCGTTGTACGCCGGTCAGACATGGCAGCGGGAGCTGCCTTCCCCTTAACCGGCTTACGCCTGCACCAAGCAAAAGTCGTAGAACTGGTGTGTATATTCAGATGATGATGGAATTGAGAACCGTAACAACTCAAACCAAAGAACTTGAGTCCGATTCGAAAATACCAGGATTAGATGATCCTGAAATGGAACTGCACGATCTGGATTCAGAAATACGTTCAATCACAGTTCTGCGAGATACCTTCACCGTGAACGACCTACTGAACCGCTATTCATACCTCATCGCTCGGTCAGCGACTCAATACCAGCTGACGTTCATGCTCACAGACGGCCGCCAAATCAACGTGCGTATAGAAACGACTGACGACATCGCTCGCAGTGCTTACAGAATAGCTAGCAAGCTAGCCCGATCTGGAAATAGATTATTGCAACTCGCCCTGACGCCGGCTAGTCGAGGTGTGTGCTAAATGATCGGTTGGAGGCTTCGCCGGCGCTTGATTTTTCTCGGCTACTCGGAAGATGAAATCCTCCAACTTGGAGACTTGGATCAAATCAACACTGAACACATGAACAAGGTGAACTTCTCCGAAAACAGGGAAAACATTAGCAAGGCTAAGCCGTCTACATTCTCAAATCCGGCTAGAATACAAACGATCTGACCGAAGCCAGGGAGCGGAAATTGGCACGCGTCATCGACGCAAGAGGTATCCTAGATTCCCCGGTATAGATCAGTACTGAGATAGCGAAGACCGGAATCCACCATAATCGTGGCTACTGTCGCTTCAGGCCCGAGGCTTTGGGCAACACGAATTGCTGCAACCACGTTGGCTCCTGATGAGACGCCAGCGAAAACTCCTTCCTCGCGAGCTAAACGTCGCGCCATATTCTTTGCCTCGTCAGTTGTAACTGCCACAATTTCGTTCACCTCACCAGGTTCCCAGAGCGGTGGAATAAATCCGATTCCGATTCCTTCAATGTTGTGGGATCCGGTTGGCTTTCCAGAGAGGACAGCCGATTCTGCTGGTTCAACTGCGGCCACGTGAAGGTTAGCTTTGTGCTTTCGCAGCGCCT
>CAZAGP010000042.1:0-2675 GCA_964484575.1 uncultured Candidatus Bathyarchaeia archaeon
CTGAAGAGAACAAACCCGTTTCGGACAAACGTGGCCCTGGGTGCAGTCGCCGTCGGGCCGCCGAGTCGTAGTTTCGGCGAACGTGCCGCCGCATCTCCTCACACTCCCGCTGATGGATCTGCCGCGACATGAACCACGCCCCGCTCGGCGCGCAAAGCACAGCGACACACGCGACTACGAAGATCGGAACACTCGACGATTTCATGGGGCCACAGACTCTACGACGCCAAAGCCGCAAACGCGACAGGTTCTCCAAGCGCTACGCTACGTCCGGCTGTACCGAATCGCCAGACTCACCCAACGCCCTGAGATGAAAAGTGATAAATCGCTTTTGCACAAGTAATCCCCAGGCTCGTGTACCAGGTTCACCCGACAACTGACCCACCACCCGCCCCCAGGTTCTGACCTATCCGCCCAGATCCGCGGCTGATGAAGCCTTACCCCCCGATGTGCACCATGCTGCGCGAGGGCTTTTCGAATCCCGGCTCGCCGATGTGGTGCCGCGCTTCCTTCTGCTCGACCACGCTGTGGATGTACTCGGCCATGTCTTCATCCGAGCCGCCACGGCGCATCACCGCGTGCAGGTCGTGATCGAACAGGGAGAATAGGCAAGTGCGGATCTTGCCGTCGGAGGTCACGCGCACGCGGCTGCAATGCCCGCAGAAGGGCTGGGATACAGGCGCGATGATGCCGATCTCGCCTATGCCGTCGTCGAAGCGGTAGCGCCGCGCCGTCTCGCTGCGCGTGTGCGGAATTTCCACCAGCGGACGAAAGGCACTCATGCGCTTCAGCACCTCTGCCAGCGTGACCACGATCTCAGGCGACCAAACGCGGTCTTCCTCGAGTGGCATGAACTCGATGAAGCGCACTACCACGCCTTCGTCGCGGGCGAACTTGCCGAACTCGACGATTTGATCGTCGTTGAAGCCACGCAGCAGCACGCAGTTCACTTTCACCGGGTCGAGACCGATCCTGCGCGCGGTACGGATGCCTGACAGCACGGCATGGAATCCATCGGCTACGCGCGTGATGCGCGCAAAACGCCCTGGCTCGACCGCATCCATCGATACCGTCACCCTGCGCAGGCCCGCGTCCTTCAGCGGCTGCACCAGCTCCGCCAGCAGGTGTCCGTTGGTGGTGATGGCGAGGTCCAGCGGACGGCCGTCGAGCGTGCGCAGCCCCGCCAGCTCTTCGACGAATCCCACTACGTCCCTGCGCAGCAGGGGTTCGCCTCCGGTGATGCGGACCTTTTCGATCCCCAGGCCGACGAATACCCGCGCGATGCGCGTGTAGTCGGAGAAGGGCAGCTCGGCATATTGCGCCCCCTCGTTCCCCGTCCGGCAGTACACGCACTTGTAGTTGCAGCGGTCGGTGACGGCGATCCGCAGGTCGGTGATGGCACGGCCGAATTTGTCGGTCAGGCGTTCCATGTCACGGAACTTCGTTTCCGATGCGGCAAGGAAAGAAAGGCACACGCGGCGAAGAACTCCGCCATAGGCAGGACGTTTCCTTTCCAAGCACGGGAGGCAAAGGCGTTTCCACCCTTACCCTCGGCTCCTCAGCGTCTGAAGAGCACCGCCTCCGGGACCACGGTCACGCCGGCAGGTCCTGGAGATCGGAAACAAGATCGAAATTATACGCTTTTTTACGGCAGGGAGTGCTGCTCCCTGCTCCTCGCCTACTGGCTCTTCGTCGCGGCTGACGAGCGATTGACCTCGCCGAGCACGCCGCGCGAGCGGCTCAGCAGAATGGCCTGCCGAATGCGCTCTTTGTCGCGGTCGGTCCACATCTCCTGGATAATCTTCCAGCCGTCTTGTCCCTTGCCGCCGTACAGGTAGTCCACCACCATGGTCAGCACGATACTTTTTGCGTCCGCCAAATCCTTCTCGTCAGCCGGGCTGCGTTCTTTAGGTTGCGAGCCGCCTCCGCCTGCGCTGGCGCCGGTATTGCGCCCCAGGAGCTGTTCCTGCGCATTGCGGGAGAGCCCGCCCTTCACCGCCTCAATCTCGCGCTGGTATTCCGGCCAGTAGGAAGCGCTCACGTTGTAAAGGGTGTTGCCGCGCAGGCGGAACACCACCAGCGGCCGCGGTGAGTCCGATTCACTGAGACCCTCGATGCCGACAAAGGCGAAATCGTGGGTGGAGATCTCGATCTTGCCGTTGTTATCGCGGTCCTCGAAGACCAGCTCCGGCGTGGTGGTGATCTGCCGCACCAGTGGCGGGCTCTCGCCCGGAGTGAGAATGGAGTAGGTGTAACAGCACTGGCCCGCGGTGCGATGGGTCTCGATCACCACGTCTGGCTTGCCGTCGCCATTGATGTCGTTGCCGCTGATCGCATTCACCAGCGCTTCCGCCCCGGTCACTTCGAAGAGCACTTTGCCGTCGGCGGACTGCAGCGTCGCTCGGCACTGTGCCGGGGCGCCACTCGGCGCTGCTGCGATCTCAATCTTGTAGCCGTCCCAGAGATTCTCAGTCCACTCGCCGACACCCTGAGAACAGCCGCGATCGAGCGCCGCCGCGGAGGCAGAAAGCACCGCCAGCACGAACAATACTGCTGCATATCTCATATCGTGCGCTTGAGATAATCTCGCGGAGCGGGACGGAGAGTCAACCACGGCGGAAGAAAGAGATCCCCGCAGGCCTGACAGCGTCGCGGGACGGCAAGCGCCTCTATGT
>CAZAGP010000043.1:0-2905 GCA_964484575.1 uncultured Candidatus Bathyarchaeia archaeon
GTGTGGCAACCCATGTCCGACAGTACTCCGCCGCCTGAGAGATTTGGGTCCCAGAACCATTTGCTGTGTGGCCCGGAGTGGGCTTCCCTTGCTCTAATCCATGTGAGCTTGCCTATGGCTCCATTGTTAATGAACTCAAAAGCTCGGGTTACTTGTGGAATGAAGACTTGATTCTCCGCGTAACAGTTTAGGACTCCATACTTCTGCACGATGTCAAGCGCTTTCTTTGCTTCTGTTCCAGTGCGGGCGAGGGGCTTCTCGCAAATAATGTGCTTATGGTTTTCAGCAACCGTCATGATCGTTTGGAGGTGTAAATTGTTCGGGATCCCGATATCTACCACCTCAACGTCAGGATCTCTGCACATCTTCTCAATCGCGTCGTCACCGTGGTAGATCTTACTAATGCCCCATCGCTTCGCGAACTCTACGGTGTCTTCTATACCAGCAACGGCAACGACGTTCGCAAGTTTGATTTCAGAATAGGATGGCATGTGGAATGTGTTCTGCACGAAACCCGTTCCCACGATTCCAATATTCACTCTTTGTGCCATCAAGAAGCCGCCTCCAGAACGTTGAGGCGGTGCGTGGGTTTAAAAGATTAGATCCTTAGACCCGAGATTGCTCAGAGAATAAGTTTCGGCTTAAATCAATGAGATGACCTTCAATCTGCAGCAGGGTCCGAATTGGGAGAATATGTGTTCGGTCTCAACAATGGCTGGGTTGTGAAGAGATTCCCCGAGCCTGAGGTTTGGACAGAGATTGCGGCCACAAAATTGGACGTGAACCTCATACAGTTCTCGTTCGACCTCCTCGACCCGATGGTTCCGGAAGATGTTCTGGATGAAATGATATCTAGGACGCTAGATTCCTGTAAGCGGTACGGAATTAGACTGCAGAGTTGCTTCACAGGGGGTGTGGTATACAACAGTAACCTCCTCCTGCATCCTTCTCCGAGAATGAGCAAGTACGCGTTCGACTGGTACTCGAAAGCCGTCGACATTAGCGGAAGATTTCATGTAGACTCTCTAGGTGGCCATATGGGAGCCTTCACTGTGAGCGATTTCAGGAATGTGCAACGACGTGAATCTTTGCTCTCTATCGAACTGGAACACGTCCGGTCACTGTCTAAATTATGCAAAGGAGTGGGACTGGAGGCGTTGCTGTGGGAAATCATGCCGGTATACAGGGAACCTCCATCAACAATCCGTGAGGCACAGGACATACTGCAACGACTTAGAAGTTCGCCCACACCTGTGAAGTTATGCATTGACGTAGGGCACACGTGTAACATAAACGCAAAGACCCCTCAGGATCGGAACCCTTACTCTTGGCTGACCGTGCTAGGCTCACAAGCTCCATGCGTTCATGTCCAGCAGACCGACGGGAAGGGTGACAGACACTGGCCTTTCACGGATGAATTCAACAAGGTCGGCATAATTGACGGAGAGAAGGTCATATCGTCCCTTGACAAGAGCGGAGCCGGTAGGACGTATATCTATCCTGAAGTGTTTCCAGCGTTTGAACAAGATGACGATCGCGTAATTGGAGACATGGCTAAGACTGTGAAGTACTGGAGGGAGTACGTGTGACGCCGAGTCCCAGGTGGTTTAGATTTCTCGCCACCGCGATTTACCTCTAGCTACGAGGAACAATATCGCGGTTACAGTTATCAGAATGGTCCAGTCTAATGCGGTTGTCGTAGACGTCAAAGTCACATATCCGGCTGCGCCCTGAGCCAGTTCCGCTGCATAAGTGGTTGGCGATAGGTAAGCTAGGTACCTGTATGGTAGCGGAATGTACGTGATCGGATAGTAGACGGGTGGTATCGTTGAGAACAGGGTGGAGATGAGTCTTGAAAATGCAAAGCTTTGGACTATGTCTGTTGAGAATGTTGAAAGAGTGAACCCGATCGCGACGGAAGTGAGGAACATCAAAAGAAGTACTCCCACAAGCGATACTGCCCCGATGATACTCAGCTGAAGGTAGTAGTGGGCGAGCACGACGAGGACGACAAGGGCTGGGAAGGCGTAAACAATTTCCGAAATTGCCATTCCGAACATGAAAGTTTGCCAACTGGTCGGGGAACTTACCACCATATCTTGAAGTTTGAAATCATTCTTCAAGTGCGATAGGTCGCCTTGAAGACCCACACCTGCTGAGAACATGCTCATGATGAATCCGCCCAGCACTGCCTCTCCTACTAGGCTGCCATGACTCACAAACACGATAACAACTAGGAATGAAAGTGGTGAAAGTACTGTGTTGATTAGGACAATGGGAAAATTATTCATTTCGTAGACGGAATTGACGAGTATCGCGGCTAGGATTTGGCTGAACAGGCTCCTCTTCCCGATTGACGGACGGTCCCCGGTCAATTCATTCACCTTTTCGCCTTGCAAGGTAGAAGAAGATGTCATCTAGTGAGACAGGATTAATTGTGAATTTGTGCCCTGCTTTTGTGAGTTCCCTTGAGATTCTAAAGGCCTCCTCTTCTGATGTGAGCACTCTGACGTTCCCATCCATAGCGGTTACGACCTCACCATTCTCTAATCTGGGGAGTGCCGGTGCTGGTTTCGAGAGAACTTTAATGCTGTAATTGTAAGCTACGCTTTTCTGTAGTTGTTCAAGCGTTCCAATTCGGATAAGGTGCCCGTGGTCCAACATTCCAATCTGATCAGCAAGTTGTTCTGCTTCCTCCAAGTAGTGTGTGGTGAGAAAGGTGAAGCGATCTTTTCCGATCTCTCTGAGAGTTTCCCAAAACTCTCTTCTCGAAATCGGATCAAGCCCCGTTGTGGGTTCATCCATGAAAACTACTTCAGCTTCGGAGTCTAGAACATTAGCGACCATGACTTTTCTCTTCATTCCACCGGAGAGTGAGCGGTTTAGCTCGTTGAGTGATCCACCG
>CAZAGP010000044.1:0-3299 GCA_964484575.1 uncultured Candidatus Bathyarchaeia archaeon
AGTGAAGTCGCAATGTGAACTGCCAACTGGTCTCCCGAAACGATAGAGAAGCCCGTCAATACATCAGGCACGATGTCACCTCCAGTTGAAGGAACGCAACCCAGCCGCATCCACTTCTTGAGAGGCTCCAAATTGCAAGAATAAATCCTACCATTCCGCGCAATAACGTAATCACCTGCCGCGAGGGGAATCACCGGAATCCTGTATTGGTTAAGAACCTGACCTAGCTTCAATTCCCATTCGAGGAGCCGAGACTTCGTCTCGCTAAGTCCCTTGAGCTGTTGCCTACTCCTGAAACCCCCGGAAAGCCCAAATTGGGTCACAGGTAAGTGACCGAAGCTTCCGGCTCCATGCACGATAATTACAGTGAAACGAGATGTCACGGCCGCTATCTGCCTGGCGGCCGACCTAAGGACCGCTGTCTTGGCAGTGTAGATCTTCCTTTTGTCGGTAAGTGCCGCTCCGCCCAGCTTGATGACAACCAGGGGCTTGCTCAAATTCTACGTTTCCAATTGGTCCAGTTATCGCCGACTCATCCCAGGGATGGATCGCAAAGGATGGTTTCGAACCAGCGACTAGTTCCATCCTCCCAAACGTAGTAGGAGTTCATTACCTGAAGATTCGGAAACTTCTTCTTCGCTCTGAGTTCTGCGATATGCTTAAGGTTCATCGCACGCGTGAAACGTACAACTCCAAGAGCTCGTTGACGCCGCCCCGATCTCGGTCGCGGTTTTCTGGCTCCGCCCTTTCGGATGCGGACGCGAACAACTACGTATCCCTGTTTTGCTTTGTAACCCATCGCTCGCGCGCGGTCTAATCGGGTTGGGGACTCAATCCTGTGAACTGTGGGCTCCCTGCGCCATTTGATCGTAAGCTGACGAATGTAGCGCTCGAATTCATTCTTCTCTCTATCCTTCCAAGTCTGATTTATGTACCTGTACGTTCCCATCTGTGATCGAGACCGCCTCTTTCGATTCCAAGCTTAAGTCGAATGATTTGCTCAGCTCGGCCTGTCTGAAAGCAGGGCCACTATTTAAGTGACTTGTATTCCTAATCCAAAGATGTGGAAAATGAAATCGAATGACGATTCGTTAAGGAAAGCGTTTCTTCCAGGCCAGTTGGCGCTCAAGTATCACCCGTTCTATAAAGGGAAAATCGAGATTGTGCCTAGGTGCCCAATACGTTCGTTCGAAGATTTCGCGGTTTGGTACACGCCGGGTGTTGCTGAGGCATGCAATTCCATTAAGAACAATCCTGAAGCCGTTTTTGAGGATACAAACAAGTGGAATACGGTCGCAATCGTAACGGACGGCTCACGCATACTCGGGTTGGGGGATATTGGCCCCGAGGCGGGTCTCCCAGTTATGGAAGGAAAAGCACTTCTCTACAAATACTTAGGTGGAGTCGACGCCTTCCCAATTTGTTTAGGCACAAAGGACACGGCTGAGATAATTTCCTCCGTTAAATGGATTCAGCCCTCTTTCGGCGGCATCAACCTGGAGGATATCGCTCAACCAAAATGTTTCGAGATCCTGGATTCACTCCAATCCCAACTCAATATTCCAGTCTGGCATGATGATCAACAGGGAACTGCAACGGTAGTTCTTGCCGGCTTCATAAACGCCTTGAAGCTTGTTGGTAAGAAGATTCAGGACGTAAAGATTTCCATGATTGGAGCGGGTGCAGCGAACGTCGCGTTGGCTCGACTGCTAGTCTTGGCGGGTGCAAAAGCAGGGAACCTCACTCTATCGGACAGCAAGGGAACCCTCCACAAGAACCGCGCCGACTTGCACACCTCTCCTAAGAAATGGAATCTATGCAACACAACGAACTCGGAAGGAATCGAAGGAAGCATAGAATCGACCTTCAACGGAGCTGACGCATGTATCGCTTTATCTAAGCCTGGACCGGGAGTTATTTCAACTGAGATGATCCGTAAGATGAGTGACAACGCGATAGTCTTCGCATGCGCCAACCCCATACCAGAAATATGGCCTTGGGAAGCAGAGGATGCTGGAGCCGCAGTCGTGGCCACGGGCAGATCAGACTTTCCTAACCAACTCAATAATTCGCTTGGATTTCCTGGAATTTTCAGAGGCACACTCGACGTACGCGCAACCGCAATAACGGACCAAATGTGTCTCGCAGCAGCTAATGAACTTGCGCGGGTTGCCGAATCGAGTGAGCTAACGACAAAGAACATAGTCCCCACGATGGACGACTGGGAAGTATTCCCACTGGAAGCAACTGCAGTCGCCCAAAAAGCCGGAGAACAGGGAATTGCGAGAATCAAACTCTCAAGAGAAGAAATATACAACAAGGCACGCTCCATCATAAAGCGGGCTCGAGACGAAACCAAGTATCTAATGCGAAGCGGATTCATTCAAGACTTTCCAACCTAACATCGGATCAATTCGAAAAACGAATTTTGAGGTTTCAACTTAAAATTGAGGAGTCGCAAGATAGCAACAAGTGAATTGAGTTGGGAGAACGAACAATAGCCGTTATAGGCGGCACAGGAGATCAAGGGTTCGGATTAGTATTACGATTAGCGAAAGCCGGCGAGAAGATCGTAATCGGTTCAAGGCAGCAGCAGAAAGCAGAAGATGCTGCTAGGAAAGCACGTTCGATCCTAGGAGAAAATTGTAGCGTTGAGGGCATGGAAAACCCGAAGGCTGCACAGGCTGCTGACATAATTATAATGTCAGTGCCTTTTGCCGCTCATGTAGATATGATTAAGTCGGTAGCGGATAGCATAACTCCGGAGGACATATTCGTAGACGTCGTAGTACCTCTTTCCACAGCGGTCGGAGGCGCCGCTTCAACAGCGCTAGCGGTTTGGGAAGGCTCGGCTGCTCAACAAGCCATGAGACTCTTACCGCCACGAACGAGGATAGCGTCCGCGTTCCACAATGTTGTTGCAGAAGCATTACAAGATTTAAACCGGGAAGTCGACTGCGATGTAATTGTCTGCTCCGACGCGCAAGATACACGCAAAGCCGTGATGGATCTCGTTGCTAAGGTACCGGGGGTAAGAGCAATAGACGGTGGCCGCTTAGAGAACTCGAGAATAGTGGAACAACTTACTGCCTTACTCATCGGAATCAATATTCGTTACAAAGTGAAAGACGCAGGTATTCGGATCACAGGAATCCCAGTGAGCAAATAGAAACCTAGGAAATAGCGTTGCCTCGAATAGTAGGGGTCGTCGGAAAACCTAACGTTGGAAAAAGCACGTTCTTCAGCGCAGCGACGCTAGCCCATGTCCAAATTGCAAACTACCCATTCACCACGATAAA
>CAZAGP010000045.1:0-4604 GCA_964484575.1 uncultured Candidatus Bathyarchaeia archaeon
TGAAAGGTCCTCGGCCCGACTATAAGGGTTCCGTGAGTTAGATTAGTGTCGTGACGCCTATAGTTTCCCCGCAGTGAGTGGAGCGGGTCCATCAAATGGTGGACCGGGCGGGATTCGGACCCGCGACCTTCCGGAGGTTCGGCTAGAACTTGCAAACCGGACGTTCTTCGGCCCTAGTCTTAGGTATACCAGGCTGAACTACCGGCCCACTTTCAATAGACCAACATCTTCGAACCTTTAACCCTTACCAGGTGAGCATTCTAAAGCCGTTCGAAGACCAGGTTGGTGACATTCTTGGAATTCTTCAACGACGCTAGGCATCTATCGCAAACGCGTCTCTCAACGTCTACTGATGACAGGGCCTCTTCTTCTAGTCCGGGAGACGGCATGGCCTCCACGTACTCCGCCTTGAACTTGGCCTTCCTTGTGGCTACCTCTTTCTCACACAGCTCACACTTTCCTTTGCCGGGAGTACGATGTACCATTCGGTCAATCATCAACTAATCCCAAACATGTTGCGTGTAGAGGCTTACAGTGGGGGATTAGAGAGAAGGAATCGCTTATTACGATATCGTGATGGTTTCGAACGTCTTAATCTTGACTCTCCCTGTCTCGTATGCACTCCCAGCACCAGTCCCCTTCCTGTTCAACATCATTGACACCACAGTTGGGGCACTTGGTCATGCTAACAAAACCTTGATGGCCCCAAATTTCGACATTTGCTTGAACCGCTGAAACGTCAGGTAATTCCTGCTAAGGTCGCTTGCTAGAGTGTTGTGGAGGTTTCTCTAGTCCACGCTAAACACCGACAGGCGTGAGAAGTTGAGGGCCGCCGCGGGGATTTTCCCGTCTTTTGACGTTTTGAACCCCGCCCGCAGGGTCCACAGCCTTGCACCCACATCTGTGGTCTGTACGCTACCAGGTTCCGCGGAGTTTTGTGGACTCCTCTACGCTACGGCGGCCATTCTTCACCGTGCAGGAATCGATTGGATATCAACCTTTCCAAAAGGTTTGATAGAACACCTTTTCTACCTTGCAGTTCTCCTCCAAGCCGCCTGGTTGAAGAATCATTGGTCAAGATCGGTCTTCACGTCTCAATCTCCGGGACACTCGATAGCGCTCCTGATAATGCTCGCGAATTAACTTGCGATACGTTCCAAATGTTCACGCGCAACCCGAGAGGATGGAAGTTCAGTAAGCTGGATCAACAGGAAGTCTTGGGATTCCGAAAGAAAACCAATGAGTATGATCTCTCCCCCGTGGTAACACACATGCCGTACCTCCCAAACCTTTCAAGCCCAAAGAAAGCAGTCTACAACAAATCCGTCAAATCTCTCATCGCGGAACTCGACCGATGCGGAGTTCTTGGAATACCTTACGTCGTAACGCATCTGGGAAGCCATTTGGGAAAAGGCGAGGAGGTAGGGTTAGAAAATCTTGTTTCTGCTATCAACATAGCAATAGACCAGAACCAGAACGATGTTATGCTACTCCTTGAGAACACTGCAGGCACTCAGAATTCCATGGGATCATCCTTCGAACAGATATCAGCAATCATAGACAGAGTCCAAGAGAAGAGAAGAATTGGCATCTGCTTGGATACGGCGCACGCATTCGCAGCAGGCTATGACATTCGTACGCCGGATGGAGTTGATTTGACTTTGAAGAGGTTTGATTCCGTCTTAGGCTTGAACCGCTTGAAGGTGATCCATCTCAATGATTCAAAGGGAGAATTGGGTTGCGGTAGAGACCGGCATGAACACATAGGGTTGGGGCATATTGGCGAGGAAGGATTCAGAGCCCTCTTAGGGCATGCGGCTACACGCACTTTGCCTTTCATACTGGAGACGCCTATCGATGAGAGTCGCGATGCTGAAGGCGACATGAAGAAAGCTAGAAGTTTGGCAGCCGCGAGTTAAGCAACTCGCGAACTAATCGCTCGGCTTCAGCAACAAAATTACGTCGTGGAACTACATAGTTGAGACCAGCACTCAGGCCGGCTCGAGCTAGTTGACTGTTCACATGAGAGAAGTAACCCAAAACGGGTATCCTCAGAGTGAGAAGGTGTCGTACATCATTAAGATCCATCGCATCGAGGTTGATTATGAACGCCTCAGCCCTGTCCGATCGAGCACTCTTCATAAACAATGTTAGATCAGCTAAAACTCTGAAATCCTGACGGACCAAACGCGAAATGCCTTCAAATTTCGATGAAAATATAAGGTCAGGTTCGAACACGAATATTGACAATGTTCGACAAGTAACCTCAGACAGGTATTGCTACATCCGCATTTGATAAATCAATGTGCCTTTCACCATCACATGCCAACCTAGTCTAGGACCAATAAGAGTCGACATTTCGAAGTCGCCAGTGTGCTTCAGAGACTAAGAATAGGAATCCACAGAAATCGATTAAAGCGCCTTTCTTCGAAGAGTATCTAATGATCTTTAGACAGGTACCCGTTGGTTCGTTTCAGAACTTCTCCTATATCATTGGCGACGATTCTACTAAGACAGCTGCACTGGTTGACCCTGCGTGGGAAGTCGGTAAGCTTCTTCGGCTGTGCTCTGACATGGGCTTGACTGTATCGTTCATCATTAACACTCACTCGCACTCTGATCACGTGGGGGGAAACGAAGAAGTTTCACAACGTACTAAGGCGAAAATAGTTGCGCACGTCTCTTCGCCCGTTGACAAGGACTTACCCGTCAGAGATGGTGACACGATCAACGTAGGCAACGTAACCGTAAAAGTGATCCATACGCCAGGCCATTGCCCCGATCATATCTGTCTACTGATTGACGGAAAACTGTTGACGGGGGATACGTTGTTCGTTGGAGAATGCGGTAGAACTGATCTACTGGGTGGGAATAGTAGTGACATGTATGACAGCCTAAACAAGCTCCTAAAACTCGATGACTCTACCGATGTCTATCCGGGACATGATTACGGGCCTAAGCAATCCTCCACGATAGGTTATGAGCGCCAGAACAATTATACGCTGAAGAAGAGGACCAGGGAACAGTTCATTCAATTCATGCAGGAACCCTAGGAATCCGATAATGTCAGACGTTCATGAGATTCTTTCGGTAATCGGTAAATCTGAAAGGGTCTACGTGCCGAGCGACGACACGTTCTTGATGATCGACGCCCTCAACACGCTCCAGCTTCGCGGCAAGCAAGTCTTGGACGTAGGCACAGGTTCAGGCATCCTAGGCTTAATGTGCGCAAAAATGGGTGCACGGGTAACACTCACCGACATCGAGGACTTGACACTGGAGAAAGTGAAGACTACCGCTCGTTCACTAAACTTAACGATCGAAGCACTGAGGTCTGACATCTTCTCTAACCTAGAGGGAAAGTTCGATGTAGTAGTTTTCAATCCTCCGTACCTTCCAAGTGGTGAAATCAAAGACGCCGCAGTGGACGGGGGAAATGAAGGTCGACGTCTTATTGACCGATTCCTCACAGAGTTACCTCGTCACTTGAAAGAGGATGGGTACGCTTTACTCCTAGTTAGCAGTGTGAATGACCCGCGTGCAATAATGGATAGTCACCCAGAGTTAACGTTCACGATCGTCACATCACGAAGTATATTCTTCGAAGAGCTACTAGTCTTACTATGTAAGTCTCGAAACCGCAGTTAACGCCTTGATCGCCATATCATCAGAATAGAACTCGTTGTCGATTACGGGTTTTCGATTGGCGAAGCCTTCTTGTAGTCCGTGCCAGAACTTCACTTTCTTCTCTCCTGATTTCCAGCATAGCCAAACACGTACTCCAAGTCTCACCGCTGGGAAGTCCACTAAACCAACGTTCAAGTCCTTCATGACGCAACCCAAATCTTCAAGTTTTTGGATTTCACTTTCAAGATTATTCATCGCATTTGACATCTTAGTGTCATCATTGATCGTCTCGGACTTTTTCTTGATCTCCATTACGTGAGTTACGGTTCTCTGAATCTCCGAGACGAGTTCATCTGCTTCTGCAGGCGTGAAGAATAAAGGCAAGGTTAACCTGCTCACTTCGAAAATGGAGGATTATAACTTTGCATCGATGGAACAAGTGTGACAGTATCTCGCGGGGAGGGATGCTGTTGCGAGAATCTATGCTGGGCCACCTTGCGACATGTGACACGTCATTGAACCCTCATGTTATTCCAATCTGTTTCGTGTATCATAATGGAGCAATTTACAGCTCGATAGATCAAAAACCGAAGCAGAGGGATCCTTTGCACCTGAGACGCGTTATGAACATTAAGTCAAACCCCAAAGTGTGCTTGATCATTGACAGATACGACGAAGATTGGGTGAAACTGGAATTCGTTATGATTCAAGGTAACGCGAAACTTATTTGGTCAGGCGAAGAGCATCGGCGGGCCATAAAACAGCTCCGGAGGAAATATCCTCAATACAAATCCATGAATCTTCAATCGGGCCCTATAATCAGGATAAGGCCGCGAAGGACAACATTATGGAGCGCGGAAAGAGCAGTTGAGACGAGTTGAAATGAATAGGCGAGGAAATGTCGCTGGCTCCGTTCACGCAGGGGTTTAACGGATCTGAGCTTTAATGGAACAGCCAACGATTGACGCTTTTGAGAA
>CAZAGP010000046.1:0-2907 GCA_964484575.1 uncultured Candidatus Bathyarchaeia archaeon
GCTACTTCATAGGCATCCCAGGTAGAGCCCATGACATTGCGAACCTCTCTTGCATCTCCAATGAGATACAGAGACGAGACCTTGCCAACCAAGGCTCGGTAGAGCTTGTTGTTTGGCCTTAACCCAATGGAGATTCCAACGGTATCCGCTTCAACTCTTCTTCTCTCAAAGTCATGACTAACAAGGGCTACACCTTCATTCGTGATCTCTGCGATGAAGTAATTGGTCAACACCTCCACTTTGTGAAATTTCAAGAGGTCGAGGAGCATAATTCTATTTGCATGTGGTATCGGAGTCTTACTTGCAACCATCAGCTCAGGAAGCTGTTCCACGATGGTTACATGCTTACCTTGCTGGGCCAACCACAATGCTGTTTCGCAACCAATCATTCCTCCTCCCACAATGACTACGCTCTTCCCGGCTCTCTTTTTCCCGAGAAAAAGATCGATATCGGTTGCAACCTTCTTTTCTTTTATACCTGGAATATCTGGAATCCGGGATTCTGATCCAGTGGCAACAATCACTACATCAGGCTTCTCTTTTTTAATGAGATCAGGAGTGACTTCAATACCCAACTTGATTTTCGTTTTAAGATCCTCAAGCTCCATCTTGTGCCAATTCAACAATCTCCCTAGATCATTCTTGAAATCAGGTATAGAAGCTTCGATTAAATGGCCGCCAAGAGCATTTGATTTTTCGAAAATGGTAACTTTGTGTCCTCTGAGTGTTGCCACTCTTGCTGCTTCTAAACCAGCAACACCACCTCCTGCAATTAGTACTTTCTTAGGCTTATCTGAAGGCTCAAGTCTATATAGATTCTCTCTTCCAACGGTCGGATTTACAGCGCAGGAGAGTGGACGCGCCAGAAATATTCTCCCCAGGCATCCGTCGTGGCAGCCGATGCAGGGCCGGATACGTTCTGGTTTCCCTTCCTCCACCTTTCTGACCCAATAAGGGTAGTTAAGAGTCCCCTCCCTATCGTAACCATATCTGCACTACCGTCGGCTATTGCCTTCTCTGCCAACTCTGGTATCTCCATTCTCCCGGCAGCTAAGACAGGAATCCTCACTTCCTTCTTGAGCATTGATACGAACCCTAGAAGACAACCATGTTCCTGATAAACTGGTGGGTGTGCCCAGTACCAGGCGTCATAAGAACCACAATCGGCGTTAAAGGCATCGTACCCTGCCTGTTCCAATATCTTCGCTACTTGAAGCCCTTCTTCAAGACTGCGACCTTTTTCTATGAAATCTTCTCCAGGGAGCCCGCCTTGACCCCAATCCTTAATAAAGCTCTTTATACTGAACCGGAGCGAAACAGGAAAATGCCTTCCAACTCTTTTTTTTATCTCTCGAACTATTTCTATGGGAAACGTCAATCTTCCTATCAAATCTCCGCCATATTTGTCCGTTCGCCTGTTAAACATTCCGATCGTAAATTGGTCGAGAAGATAACCTTCGTGAACCGCATGGATTTCAACTCCGTCAACCCCAGCCTCTGCGACGATTTCTGCTGCGTCTCCAAAACACTTCACATAGTACTCGACCTCTTCTGTTTTTAGCTCTCTACAAGTTACACTGGGGTCCCAGTAATTTGGAATACCAGAGGGTGCGATTGGATGTTTAAAGAGTAATTTTGGGTGCCCGACACGGCCGAACCCTGCGGTAAGTTGAACGAAAATTTTTGACCCGAGGGCATGGACAGCTTCCGCAAGCTCTAAAAAAGGATTGTAAGCAGCACGAGAAACAAGAGGGACGATACTGGGGGAAACGGGTTCCACCTCATTTTCCACTTTGCAGATGCCAGTAATGATTAAACCAACGCTACCCTTTGCCCGCTCAATGAAGTAGTCGATACAGCGCCTGTTGAAACTTCCATCCGGGTTCGTCAGCCCAAAGTTTCCCATAGGTGCCATGGCTATGCGGTTCCTAATTTCTACTGGACCGATTTTGATAGGCTCAAGGATTCTATTGAACTTAGACATTTGAAAACACCTCCTCTCGATTTATTCTGTGCGATTGGGAGAAGAGAATGGGAAGGGTGATCTTCTTTAGGATAAGATTTGAATAATTCACCATTCTGCCTTTATAGGGGCTACAGCCCAAGAAACATTGAACCCTTCTTTTTTAAGATTCTGGATGATCGTTTTAGGGTTCTTCGTATCTAATCGAAGAGCAACCATCCAGTCACCTCTTCGACGCCGGGGAAGAAGGATCATACTTAAAATGGTAAGTTTATATCGATTGACAATAGAAATAATCTTTTCCAGTTCGCCAAATTTTTGTCCCAATCCCACAATCTCGATTCTTGATCCTTCCTCATGGAT
Organism: uncultured Candidatus Bathyarchaeia archaeon; assembly: GCA_964484575.1. Classification (GTDB taxonomy): domain Archaea; phylum Thermoproteota; class Bathyarchaeia; order 40CM-2-53-6; family 40CM-2-53-6; genus FEN-987. Next base: position 2,327 of record CAZAGP010000046.1, read on the forward strand.
ACCTAAGGTGTGGATCAGGAACCTCACAATATCAGATTCGGTTGCAATACCGACTAGCTTTCCCTTATCCACTACAGGGAATGAACCAACTTTTTTCTCCTGTCCGATTCTTAAAGCATCTTCAAAAGGAGTATCTGGATTGATGGTTACTGGATTTTTTTTCATAATTTCCTTCACCTTCATTTTCGAAAGAAGATAATTCAATTCATAAAGGTTCGCTGGTGTGGCAGGCGAAGGTTCAGCCTCGAGAAGATCGTGTTTAGTGACGATCCCAACCAATTTGCCTTTTTCAACCACAGGAAGCCTCCGGATATTTTTCTGCCTCATTATCTTTTGGGCATCCAAAACTAATGTGTCAGGGTTAACTGTAATGGGATTCTTTGTCATCATATCCTTGGCTCTCATTTTAGTCCCTCCTTCTATTTGATTTTGATGTTATGCGCATAGCCCCAACCGCTTCGTGTTCTAATGAATAACAATGACTTCCCTAACAACACCTCCTTCCCAAGACAAGAATATAAGCTATACGAATTTCATGTATTGTCAAGAAGAAAGTACAAGAAAATATTCACATGTTTTGT
>CAZAGP010000047.1:0-5195 GCA_964484575.1 uncultured Candidatus Bathyarchaeia archaeon
CTGGAGTGACGCTCAAAGGAGCCTTTTAGATAGACGCATGTTCGATCGAAAAGTGAGAGAAATGAACAGTCTTCCACGAGACTTGCAACTTTCAATTTACGAAAACATGTTGAAGCAGAGATTCTTGGACGAAAAAGTTGTTGACCTCTACAAGAAGGGACTCATTCAAGGCATTGCCCACCCGTGCCTTGGACAAGAAGCGGTGGCTGCAGGTGTAATCGCGAATCTCGACAGGGAGGATCTTGTGGTAAGTAATCATAGAGGTCATGGACACAGTTTGGTTAAGGGTGTTTCTGAGCGCGCCATGTTAAGCGAACTCCTTGGCAAGGAGACAGGTATGTGCCGGGGCTTCGGGGGATCCATGCACAGTAGTGACCTGGAATGCGGTGTGGTCTTCTCCACAGCTATTGTTGGAGGAGGAATACCTCTAGCCGTAGGAGTCGCGCTAGCATTAAGGATGGATAAGAAACCAAACTGTGTAGTATGCTTCTTTGGGGATGGAGCCTGCAACACAGGCGCATTCCATGAAGCATTAAACATGGCTGCAGTCTGGCATTTGCCCGTGATATTCGTATGCGAAAACAATCAATATGCAGTTTCAACGCCCGTCTCAAAGTCTACTGCTGGCCACATTTACCTCAGAGGCGAGGCATACGGGATCCCAGGTCAATTGGTTAACGGAATGAAAGTACTCGACGTGTACGACGCTGCCTCAACTGCGGTTTCTAGGGCGAAGAGAGGAGAAGGCCCGACTCTCCTAGAATGCGAAACCTATCGGTATACAGGACACGGACCGTACGATATCGGTTTGGATTACAGGTCGCAGGATGAGATCGATCGTTGGAGGGCTCGCGACCCGATTACAACTTTCGAGCAAATTTTGGTCTCACAAAACCTGGCTACACCACAAGACCTTCAGGCCGTCAGGGAGCGGGTTCGACTAAGGGTGGAAGATGCAGTTCAATTCGCGCAAGCAAGTCCATACCCGTCGATGGATCAGCTCGCGAAATATGTGTGGGCGTCAGAGTGATGAAACAATGAGGACGTTAACCTACGTGGAAGCTATCCGAGAGGCTTTGGCTGAAGAGATGCGTCGAGATCCAAGAGTCTTCGTCTTCGGAGAAGACGTAGGCCAATATGGAGGGACCTTCAAGGCAACAAAAGGCCTCATTCAAGAATTTGGTCCAAGTCGCGTTATAGACACCCCGCTCTCAGAGAATGCCATAATTGGAGCTGCGACAGGTGCTGCTATTATGGGGTATCGCCCCGTCGCGGAAATCATGTACATGGATTTCCTAAACGAATGCGGTGACCAACTAGTCAACCACTTACCCAAACTTCACTTCATGACCGGTGGAAAACTTAGAGTTCCCGTCGTAATCCGGACGCAATATAGCTTGGGAAGAAACACGGGTGCACAGCACTCACAGTTCTTTCCATCCTTCTTCATGAATACGCCCGGAATCATGATTGCTGCGCCATCTACTCCTGCAGACGCTAAGGGACTTCTCAAATCTGCGATCCGGGGTAGCAGTCCAGTCCTCTTCATCGAGTCAGCTGCCCTATACTCCAGCAAAGGTGAAGTGCCTGAAGGAGAGTTTCTGGTTCCTTTCGGCAAAGCTGATGTGAAACTTAACGGAAGTGACGTGACAGTTGTCGCAGTGTCGCGAATGGTACGAGAAGCGATGAGTGCTGCCGAAGCTCTGTCATCAGAAGGTATCAGTATCGAAGTTGTAGACCCAAGAACACTTGTTCCATTAGACATGGAGACCGTTGTAGCCTCGGTTAAGAAGACTGGGAAACTTATCACCGCCGAGGATGGAGTCAGAACGGCTGGCGTGGGAGCCGAGATAATTTCACGTACAATGGAAACGGCGATGGGTTACATTGAGGAGATTCAACGCGTAGCCTGCCCCGATATACCCGCTCCCTTCAGCCCTCCACTTCAGGACGCCTACATGCCCGGAAAGAAGATGATCATTGAGACGGTCAAGAAAATCATGGGTCGTAGTCTCGCGTAATAAAGGCGGAGAAGAGCGTGGGATTCACGTCAATCACTTATATCCGTCGGTAAGAGTCCGTTAATGTGATTCAGGTTGAAACCAATATTGGTTAAATCTTGGGAAGCAGATTTCCTCCCAACTCCTCCTCCCTACGAAAGGCATAGGCAGGTACTTTTCTCGTCGAAGCTTCAAGGACGAACTGCAGCCGCGATCGGCACAGTTACAATACCACCGGGGGGACAAAGCGATCCGCACACTCACGAAACCTCAGACGAGTTCTGGATCATCACGAAAGGACACGGCAAGATAAGCGTAGATGGTAACGATGTCGAAATTGAACCCGATGTCGTAGTGTGCGCTCCAGCGACGTCAAAGCATCAGATAATCAACACTGGGAAAGAAACGTTGCACGCGTATTGGATCATCACACCTGCAGGGCCTGAAGAAGCGATGCTCAAGATATTGGGAAAAATTTAGCCTGAAACGAAATTGCGCTGAGACCGTCGATTGATCGTCGGCGCTCCTATGCAGTCAGACTAACTGAAGGGATCGTGATCTTTTCGAATCCGTCTTTAGTTATAATATAGGTGTCTCCGTCTCTTAATCCACCGAACTATTGTGTGTGAAGAGTACGCATGTTTTCGGACTGCTGTTAGCAGTTATCGAATGCTCTGATTAGTCCTCCGTGTTCTGGTCCTCGAGGGATGATTGGCCATACGTCAACCACTTGGTTTCCTTCGACGACATGGTAGACGTCGAAGTAGTTGACGGCGAATGGTGTGTAACCGCAGCGTAGTTCTACAGTGTCTCCAGCCTTGAGGGGGCAAGAACTGTCAATGTTGAAGATTCCATGCTCCTCTTCATAGCGATAGATCGAGTAATTGTAATCTTTGAAGACTGCTAGGTCAGCTCCAACGGTCTTCTTCCCAGCGTCTGTTACAACCCGGTCGGGTCGGCGGCTGATCACTGTTGCCAGTACAGTGGTTGCTTGTTTGAATCGTGGCTCGAGGCCGGTATGGTAGCCGTCCATTGTCGCGTACGAGCCAGGTTGAATTTCCGTAATGCCTGGATGGGAGGCCGTTAGTTCCCACGTGCCAGTTCCGGCAGCTGTAACGAGGGGACAGGGTATTCCGTTCTTACGGAGAGTGTCGGCGACGCCGACGAAATAATCCATTGCCTCTTTGCACATGCGTTCACGTTTCAATTTGTCGAACTCGAGTGAACAATGTCCCTCGTAGCCGGTAATTCCTTCAAGACGTAGGCCGGGGAGTTCACAAATCCGTCGGGCCAGTCTGATCGCTTCCTCTGATGAGCCGACACCGCACCGGTGCATTCCGGTGTCAACTTCGATAACACAACCTATCACGCTACCCTCATTCTTAGCCGCGTCGGAGAGAGTTTTCACGTTAGACGGATCATCGACCGCTACTTTCAATGGGACTTCATGTGCGAGTTTGGCAGCAAGCTTGACTTTCTCTGGCCCGAAGATTTCGTTGATGACGAATACATCTGGAATTCCAGAACGTGCCATCACGATTGCTTCCCAGAGAGTTGCTGTTCCGACACCTATTGCGCCAGCTTCCATTTGCATTCGTGCGATGTCGGGGCTCTTGTGGACCTTTACGTGTGCTCGAAGCTTTGCGGGCATCTTCTTCATGCGTTCAGCCATGAAGGCAAGATTTTCTCGTACAATCCCCAAGTCGAGTATGAGCGCGGGCGTAATCAACTCGCTTCGTCTTCTGCCGATCGCGGAGCCGTAAAGCGCATGCGCTCTCTCTCGCGCGTCTGCAATCAAATCGTAACTCTTGGGTTGCGACAATTTCCGATTAACTCCTTGGTAGTTACGGTGTGATCCACGCTTAGTTACTGTATAATGCCTCTTTCAGCTGACACTCTTTCAACATGTTTGACGTTGTGATCCAGGAATATTTTCGTGGTCCAGGACACGTTTCCTCGGGGTTCGATTGAGGAATAGTTCTTCCATTGGTTGACGGCTACGTCGAGGTTGTCAGGTCTACCGGTGGAGGGCTCTAGTGCCATGTGATAGTATCCCTGGTAGCCGCCCCATGTAATCCAGACAAGTATGTACGGTAGGATTTCTGCTTGGAATGAGAATCCGATGGCTTCCTTACGTGACTCGTTGAAGGCGACAGCCCAGGATTCTTTCAGTTTTGGTGTGTAGAGGTTCTCTCCTGTTCCTTCGCAGGGTTGGCCAACTTTACTGAGATCTACCGTTTTGCCCTCTTTATCCGTGGTGATGGGCCATGGAATTTCGTCTCCTAGGTTGCCGACTCTATCTGTGACAGCCATTCCGCGTTTTACCTTCGTGACCTCTTGAGGTAGGACGATTCTGTAGTTCGGGTTAATTTGCAGAGTGTTGTGCCCACTGTAGTGAAAGTCGAGCCGTTCGTCAGACAGGTTTTCAAGATTGTAATTGAGTTCCAGTACTGGTTCATTCTTTGTGATGGTCAGCGCTTTGTTGACCCTCAGAGGATACACTTCACACTTGCGCTGCAACTTTACAGTAATTGATTTAGATTTCTTTTGAGTCTTGACAACGCGCCAAGGTTCAGATGCAACTTCCCCAAACAGGGGGAGGTTCCATTTCTTGTAAGTGCACGCCTCGCATGTGGGTACGCAATCAAACAATCCACTGACATCTTCAAGTTCTGGCTTATAGGTTGGCTTCATCACGGGAACTCTTGGATTGTGCCATACAAACTCTGTTTCCGTAGGTTTGTAAATTATGCTTAGAATCCTAGCTCCATAGCCGGGCGTAAGTACCGTTCTAAGCTTATTATTCTCGAGGATAAAGCCACTCAGGCCTCCAACAGTAGTTTTGTTAATTGATAGTTCCATCCCAGTAGCCTTCTAATTGGTTCAACTGCTCCAATCTTGTCGTTCGCGGAAGTACTCTTTACGCATCCTTGTGTGCTACTATATTTGTCTTCGGACCTTAAATCTCAAGATGCATGAGATACGCTGTGAGGACTTACTCGATTTTCATCTAGTGAAATCTTTCTCGATTTTGTCCCGAAAGACATAAGATGCAAGTTCCTAAAGGATGTTCCAGTGATTTCTTTGGTGAAGATGGAAATTTCCGCTAATCTTGGGGAGAATGATTATGATCCGAAAGTTTTCGTTGACGCCGCGGTTTACGCGGAGGAGATGGGTTTCCGGATGGTTTGGTTT
>CAZAGP010000048.1:0-3620 GCA_964484575.1 uncultured Candidatus Bathyarchaeia archaeon
GTTGAAGATGTCGTTCTCAAAGCATTAAGAAAACTGTTACCTGTTACTGAATTCTCAAGAAACCCAGAAATTTTTCTCAACCTCTCAGGACGCGGAGTTAACCGAAAAAGCCAGGCTTGTGTATCACGATGGGTATCAAGAGCAATGTGTCCTACGAATATTATCATGTGTTCTCGTAATGATGAACGCGCTGTTGAAACTAGCCTCTTTCTACTAGTAACCCAGGTAACGTTCCCCCACTCGCCATCATCAAGAAGATTGTCCATAAATCTGCACGAGCTTGAACCTGAATCCGAAAGTGACGACGAGACGAACCTAACCTTAGGACTTGACCAAATGGAGTAAGTGCACTTCATCTGAACTTGTAGCTTAGTTTCCGCAATTTGTTCATGACGGACGTAGCGTGTCCGACAGGGCGTGTTCGTCCAGTTCGTATAGCGGTTAGAATATCCTCTACGGAGCGCGTAGGGGAGTCAATTATAGTGTAACAGTCGCCTATTGATTCAGGAATATGCGAGTCGCTACCTCCAACTTGAGGAAGATTGAGTTTGATCGCATCTCTTTTCGCAAGGTAATTTGAGATCCCAAAGGACAACGCGTCCGCGTTCATAGTCTCTACCGCGTCGGGCCTAACTTTGAGGTTGGAAAGCTTCACACATTCACATACAGGGTCGTAAGGATGTGGAATAATGGCCACGCCGCCTTGATCATGAATTCGCTGTATTGTTTCATCAGCGCTGAGTTTCCTCGGTATGATCTCGCGTACACCAAGTGCAATGATATGGCCTTCAGCAGAAGAGATTTCGACGCCGGGCAGGATGATTACGTTTTCGAACTCGGGAGGATTAAGCTGATTATGCTCAGTGACAGCAACTCCATCTAAGCCCTTAGCGCTAATTATCTTAGGCAGATCATCAATCCTCGTGTGAGCATCAGGGGAGTCTTCTGTGTGAACGTGCATATCGATCTTCAAGTCAGGCATTCCGATCTCTCGCTACTGTCTTGGAACCTTTATCTTATGAAACAACGGTTCAGGCTGGCCTAACTCGTGGCCTGGTTCAAGGTCAAATCTTCCAGCCTCATCCCAATGCAGCTCTCGGCTAATTCCTAACTGGTCGCTTATTCGCCCGGCAGTCTCGGGCAAATATGGTGAGATGAGAATTCCAAGAGTCCTCACTAGCTGGCATGCAAGAAAGAGGGTGGTCGCCGTTCTTCCTCGATCAGCCTTAATCAAATGCCAAGGTTCCCGTTCGCTCAAGTACTGATTGCCTGTCCTCGCTAGTTCGATTACGCTAGCTAGAGCATTCTTGAGCTGAAATTGGTCGAAGAGTGCAGCAGCGTTGTTAGGTGCGTCAGATATCTGATGTTTGAACACTTCATCATTCTCATTGAAGTTCTCTGGCTCAGGAATTTTACCATCGAAATTGTTGCATACGAATACTAGCGTTCGATGGATGAAGTTCCCGAAGACGTCATTAAGTTCACTGTTTACGTGCGTTTCGAAATCACGCCATGTGAAGTTGGCGTCGCGCTGTTCTGGTCTAATGGCCATTAATACGTAGCGCCAGTATTCTCCTGGCGCAACCTTTAACGCGTCATCCATCCAGATTCCTATCTTCTTACTCTTGGAATACTTCTGGCCATCGAAGAGAATGAACTCAGTCGAGGCAACTTGCCAGGGCAGCACGTAGTTCTCATGAGTGGCCAGAAGAAGTGCAGGGAATATGATCACGTGAAAAGGAATGTTATCCTTTCCAATAAAATGCACATTACGAGTCGAACTGTCGAACCAGAAGTCCTTCCACTTATCTTTCACGCCTACGTTCTGTGCCCACTCTATGGACGCGGAGACATATCCAAGCACTGCCTCAAACCAGACATAGATGGTTTTCTGATCTGCACCCGGAAAAGGAGCTGGAACCCCCCACCTGTTATCCCTCGTCAACGTCCGCGGCTTCAACCCTTCTTCTAACCACCTTAGAGAAAAATTCCTCGCGTTCTCTGGGAGTTGCTTGTTCGCGTTTAAGGCAGAGAGCAATCTGTCTCGGAACTTCGGGAGATCAAAGAACCAGTGTGTTGACGATTTTATGATGGGAGTAGACCCGCAGAAGACGCACTTCGGATTGATCAGTTCTAGAGGATCTAGAACTCGCCCGCATGAATCGCATTGATCTCCGCGTGCTCCCTCAAACGCGCAATGAGGGCATCTTCCTTCAACGAAGCGGTCGGGAAGAAAACGCTGATCTCTCTCGCAAAAAGGCAGGTTCACATTCTGAGTGTAAACGTACCCATTATTGTACACCTTCCGGTATAAATCTTGAGTAAACTGAATGTGTACGGGACTCTCAGTACGAGTGTAATTGTCCAAGTTAATGTTGTACGCCTTAAGTAACCTCAAAATCTCGCCGTGAATCTGATCAGTCAACTCCCTTGGCTGAATTCCCCGCCTAATGGCCTCAATCTCAATAGGTGTTCCATGCTCATCTGAGCCTGTCACCGCGATTACTTCTTCTCCTTTCAGGCGAAGATATCTAGCGAAGACGTCGGCGCTTAGGAGGTGGATGAACGTACCTAAGTGCGGTACAGAATTCACGTACGGCCATGCAGCGTTCACAATCCATTTTCCCATAGCGGGCTCCTCCACATATATTCAGCACAACCAATCTCGGAAGGGGTTTACAATGATTGTGGAGTTTATCCGAGTAAAGTTGCGGAAAAAGGAATCAACAAATATGTGACTCGTTATCCTGTTTAGTGCTGGTTGAACTTGAGCGAAGATTACGCGAAATTGCTCGACAAGGCATATTCCAACTTGCCAAAATCGGAAGGGACAGGAGAAAGGTTCGAGATACCTAAAGTTGTCGGTATTCGAATGGGCAGAAGGACGATCGTCCAGAATTTCGGAGACATTAGTAGCGTAATGAACCGTGAACCGCATCACTTACTGAAGTTCCTCTCAAGAGAGATGGCTACAGCGGCTTCGCTGGATGGCACCAGAGCGATCTTTCAAGGCAAGTTTGATGTGGAGACTGTTACGAGGCTGCTAAGCATTTACGCTCAAAGGTTCGTAATTTGCCCGATCTGCAACCGTCCCGACACGAAAATGGAGAAAGAAGGCAGATATCTCTTCTTAAGGTGTGAGGCTTGTGGCGCACGTTCCTCCGTCCTCCCAGGATAAGAGAGTGAGAGCAACGTGGACGAAGTGTATCTCAAAGTTTTTCATGATCCAAACTACCGACTGGTCGCGGCCTGCGATTCCGGCCTGATCGGTGAGACTTTCCGAGAAGGGAAATTGAAACTCGAAGTGAAAGCCGATTTCTACAAAGGCACTAAGACCACGGTCACGCATGCCTTGCGCGAGATTGACTCTGCTGATATAGCGAATCTGGTAGGGAGCTGTATCGTGGACGCCGCGGTGCAGGAACGATTAATCGACCCATCAGCGATCGTTCGAATTGGTGGCATCCCCCACGTCCAGATCGTACGAATTTGAAGGCTAAAGATGGAAAACCCATAATACCCTCAACTAGCACATCGTGACTAAACCGGTGAAATGAGTGGGAAAGAAGAAGGTTCTGAGTGAGGGCGAACTTCGAGAGATGGTTATGCCTGAGGAAGGC
>CAZAGP010000049.1:0-6946 GCA_964484575.1 uncultured Candidatus Bathyarchaeia archaeon
TGTAATCGTCCACAAATTCGATGAAACATTCATCCAGAAGTACAATGATTCTTCTTTTTGCAGCCTCGTCGACGATTTCTTCCAATTCGGCTTTGTCAAGAGTTGTGCTCGTGGGATTGTTAGGATTGGATAGAACGATAGCTCTCGTTCTCGGAGTTATGTATTTGAGCAGAACGTCTACGTCAAGTCTGAATCCTCTTTTCATAGGAATCGGTATTGGTCTCGCATGATTTTGGGTGATGGCATATTCGTACTGACTAAAAGTTGGCTGTAGCGTAATCGCCTCATTCCCTGCTTCCAAGAAGACCTGTGAGAAAAGGTGGATTAATTCAGTGGACCCGTTGCCGACCAAGATATTATCAGAGGAAATGCCCTCAACGTATGACGCGATCGCTTGCTTAAGTTGAGAGCAGCCATCATCAGGGTAGAAGGGTAAATACCGAATTGCTCTTCTAATCGCAGCCGCTGCCAAAGGTGAGGTCCCGAGGGGGTTCACGCTTGCACTAAAATCCACGATACTTGTGACGGGAACACCAAGCAGTAAAGACGCACCCCACACGTCTCCTCCATGGTGTGGCGCGTACCGACGGACGGAAGGCAATCTAACCACCAGTCATATCACAAAGCTTGCTTTGAATCTAGAACGGTAATATGTTTACACATCTTTAACCAGAAGGGGTAAGCATGCGTGCTAGTCTCGTTTATCGCCCTGCGCAAATGGCGATCAGTTTAATTTTTCTGCGCTGAGATAAGTCAACCTGGTATCTCTCGAAGATTCGTTCTGAAAGTATTGGTCTAGTCCTCGTTGCGGTCTGAAAGTTAACGTGCAAGCGTTGGCCAACTATATTTAAAACGCGTGAATCATTACTCAACGCGAGTTGAGTCCTCTGAAACCCGGATGGTTCACCGAGTTCCAGATTCTAACGGAACTTGCTGCGCGGCAGTCTAGGATGAGGCAGAAGGACGTGGCCGATTCGGTGGGGATAACGATTCAAGCAGTATCGAAACACTTCAGGAGACTACTTGCTGAAGGGTTGATTGCATTTAGCGGTGTGGAATATGTTCTTACACCCCGCGGCCGTGAGAGAATGATCAGTTACACGAAGTTCCTTCAAACTCAGACTAGGAAAGCTGCCAGCTGCGTGAGGATGGAAAGGCTCTGGCCCGCGGTAGCTTCCAAACGAATAGCTGCTGGGGAGGAGGTGGGGCTGGTAATGAAGAGGGGTGTGATTTATGCAGTAAGTCGAGGCGACAAGGACGCCAAAGCCTTTGGGGTTGCAGTATCTGAAGCATCCCTAGGTGAGGATGTGGCGCTTCGTAACATGAGAGGAACAGTAAGTCTTCGCCGAGGTTCGGTAATCGTCATAACAGTTCCTGGAATAAACCAGGGTGGATCAAGAAGAGTTGATCTGACAAAGGTTCGGAAAATTCATGAGAAATCCAAACCTCAGAGGATTGGCGTAATAGGGACCGTTGCAAGGGTCGTTGCCAATAAGCTGAAGTTTAGAATCGATCTCGAGTTTGGAGTTACCCGGTCCGCGGCGATGGCGGCACTCAGAGGATTAAATGTTCTAGTTCTCAGCACTGGCAGAATGACTAATCGAGTTTTGGAGGAAGTTGAGAGAGTCAATATTCGTCATTCCTGCGAAATACCCTGCTCGGTTGAGAACTGTCAGCTCCCTAATATCGAACATACAGCGAACTCGGCCGGCAACTAAGTATTTTATGGTCCTGGAACCAGAACGTAGCGGGTCTTATCGTTCGACCCGACCAGTACTACGGCGGACAAATTCACTTACACTAAAAAGAATCAAATAGTCTTCTATTTCGACAGCTTTGGCTAGCTTATTCACAAATTCACTCACTATCTTCCGTTCCGCGCCGTGAATGACCGTGTAAACGTTATATCTCCACTTGGCTGTCGTGCGACGTTCGTAACAGTGAGTGACTTCTCTGAATTTCGAGAGGTATTCCGCAACTTCTTGAACGCGATTGCTAGGCACCGCCCAAACTACCATCGCGTTCGCGACGACGCCTGCCGTGTTCTTCCGGAGGAACAAACCGAACTTTCTAATGACCTTCTCTTCTCGTAATCGTTTCAATCGTTCCAGTACTTCGTCAGGGGTAATTGCGAGACGGGTAGCAACAGTGGCATAGGGTTCTCGCTCTAGTGGAATTCCATCCTGCAATGCAAGCAAGATTTCAAAGTCGATGTTATCCATTATCCTTCACAAATAGCATAGCTATGTTAGTTGAAAACGTACGTCGATCTTGAAAACTCGGGTTGACGGCAGATTGAGTACATTACTTTCCGGAATATTCGCTCCGAGTCTTATTTCCTCAAGGATCTTCTCCAGCTCGATTTGATTATGAGCGGCTAGGGTGAACCATAGGTTGTAGTCATGTTCGCGCTGGTAGCAGTGTGACACTTCTTTATACTTGCTAACCATGTTCGCGACGTTCTCAATCCTGTTTTCGGGCACTTTCATGGCGATTAGGGTGGAAGCGCGTAAGCCTACACGTTTAGGATCAAGCGAGGGCCCGATCTTTCTGATAACTCCTCGCTCAACTAAGACGTCCAGACGTTCCATCACTTCTTTCTCACTAATTCCAAGTTCCTGCGCCATACTAGCCCAGGGCCTGATAGTCAACGGAAACTCATCCTGAGCTTTCTCCAGCAATTTTCTATCCATGGAATTGAGTTGGCTCGTGGATCTCAATGATATCTCAACTGGTCACAGTTGCGTATCTCGATGCATGGTTAGCTGGATAAGTGACTTTCTCAACTGATTTTTCATGCTCGACATCTCGCAATGTTGGCTTGGTTCTTTAACGACGGGGCTCATTGTTCAAGTAACCATCTCACTTGACTAAGCTTTGAACCAGGAAAGTTCCTTCTGCAGGTTCACAACGTCTCCAATGATGATCACTGCCGGTGATTGGATTCTTCGTTCAACCGCTTGCTCGGTTATGGTCTGTATTGTGCCTGCGGTTATTCTCTGACGTTTCGTAGTTCCTCTTTCAACTATCGCGACGGGGGTCTCAGCGCTGCGTCCACCATCGATTAAGCTCTGTAAAATTGCTTGCAGGTTACTTACGCCCATAAGAATCACTATCGTATCGACGGCTGTGGCTAGTTTCTTCCAGTCCACTTTCTTGCTCTTTCCAGGGTCTTCGTGCCCAGTAACAATGGCGAGAGACGACGCGTATTTACGATGGGTGACTGGGATGCCGGCGTAGGCGGGGACGGCGAGCGCTGAGGTTATTCCAGGGACTACTTCAAAATCGACCCCTTCTTGTCTCAACTTCTGAATCTCCTCTCCTCCCCGACCGAAGAGGAAAGGGTCGCCGCCCTTCAGCCTCACAACTAGTTTTCCTTTCTTGGCGTTTGTTGCGAGTATCCTGGGGATAGCATCCTGGCCGGGGATGGAGTTGCCTCCGGACTGCTTGCCAACGTAGATCTTAACGATTCTTTTCGGAAGTTCTTGCAGGATTCGCTTAGCGATGAGTCGATCGTAAACAATCACGTCCGCTCGTGCAAGTATCTGCTTAGCCTTGATTGTAAGTAGGCCAGGGTCACCGGGTCCAGCACCGATTAGGTAAACCTTACCATTCTTCATGAATGTCGAGCGCACCCATTTCGAACCTTAACTGTCGTGATGATTCCTAGTGACGATCATTTTAGCTCGAGTCTTTGCCTTCTGAAAGTCACCATGCTCCAGCAGATGCCTGATTCGGGCATCTCGCATGATAGTGTACAAGACTCGTTTGCGTAAATTCTGATCATTTACGTGCGTCTTCGCTAGTTCTCTAGCGTATGATTGTAATTTGATCATTAGGACATCTTCGTTGGAGATTACTTCTTCAATCTTCCCACGAAGAAATCTGGCCATTGCCGGGCTTTTGCCGCCTGTGGAGACCGCGATAGCGACGTCGCCAACCTTCGAAACAACAGGCAGAGTGAAATCTCCCAGCTGAGGGTTGTCAACGACATTAGTATGAATTCGCGCCTTCCTTCTCCTGGTTTTCTGTGCAATCTGTGCGTTTATTTCGTGATTATCAGTGGCCGCCACAACATAATCGGCTTTTGAGATCCAGGTTTCGATTGATGAAAGGTCTGTTTCGAGATTCACGTTGATGAGTCGAAGTTTGCCTTTCTCCCCTAATCGCTTGACCGCTTTGATGGAATCTCTACTGACGAGGAGCACGTTTGCGCCGGCTGCTAAGAATTTCCGGGCTTTCCTTCCACCAACTTTTCCGCCACCGACTATGAGGACGGTTTTGCCACTAAGATCCATGTCGAGAAGCATAACTATCCTCTTGACGAGTTAAACGATATTCTTCTTTAACCACAAAATTAGTCAATCTTTCACGCTCTTTTATGTCATGGCATATCTTCTGCATGCCTCAACCAAGTTTTTGGCTAGCTGTGAACTATATGCAAAGTGGATATGCATGTATGAGGCTAGGAGGTTATGTTGCATCCACCCATCACGTAGTCGGGTTATTCCTTTGCCTTTCTTCATTTCGTACGCAAATTGTGCATCATCAGAAACATCTTCAATCTTTGAGTAATGAAACTCGTGACCGCGGAGCGTGAATCCGACATCGGTAAGTAAATTCTTGCGTACCACCTCTGCAATCGAATAGTTCAAAGATTCAAGTTTCCCACCCATCGAAGCCCTCCCGCTTAACACTCCAAGCATCCTGTGTGGGTTTTTATCTAAATCCTGGATTGAGTCTACGAAATACATTAGGCCGCCACACTCAGCGTATGTGGGCATCTCGTCTAGGACAGCATCTTTCACGGATTTGCGCATCGACTCGTTCTCCTCAAGTTGCTTAGCAAATGCTTCCGGAAATCCGCCACCTAGAAACAATCCGTCCAAGTTGCTCGGTAACCTGGAATCATGTATTGGACTGAAAAATACAATCTGAGCGCCGTTTGTCTCTAACTGCTCAATGTTATCTCGATAGTAGAAATTGAACGCTTCATCATAAGCAACTCCGATGCGAGGCCTATTCTGTGCCTCTACCATTTGTCGATCCTCCTGGTAGTCAAATCCAATCTCGTCAGCGCCTCGCGCGATTTGAAGAATCTGACCTAGATCCAAGTATTGCTTCATGACGCCCTGCAATCTTATCCAGAAATCCGCAAGATCCTTCCGCTCACGTGCGGGAATCAATCCTAGGTGACGGGAGGGCACTGACATGTCTGCGGAGCTGGGAAGAGCACCGACAACTCGAACCCCGCCGCGGTTTTCAATTGCCTGCTTAGTCAAATCCAGGTGCTTCTGGCTCTTAACATGATTCAAGATAACCCCTTCGACTTTGAGTCTTTGATCGAATGTCTTGAAACCGTGAACTAACGCAGCGGAACTTCCAGCCATCTTACTAACGTCAACAACAAGGATAACTGGCGCGTTCAGAATCCTACTGATTTCGGCAGTGCTTGCGGAATCGTCGGAACTCGACCCGTCGAATAGACCCATTACACCCTCAATAATCGCAAGATCACATGTTCTACTCGATTTCAGGAAAATCTCTAGTACGGCTTCCGGAGACGTCAACCAAGTATCCAAGTTCTTGGAGTACACTCCGGTTGCGGCCGTGTGATAACTTGGATCGATAAAATCTGGTCCAACTTTGAACGGCTGAACGCGCAATCCTGTCATCGTAAATGTATTCATCAAGCCGACAGCCACGGTTGTCTTTCCGGCTCCGCTGTGCGGAGAGGCTATGACAACCCTAGGAATCTTCATGAGCTATCCGCAACAACTGAAGCATGTGGGAAGCATTAAATCAACGTTGAGGAAAGGGTTGGATGGTTGGTTTATCCATCCGTGACATCACACATTGGCTTAATTCTCGCCGGTCACGGCAGCGAGTTCAGTTCATATAGGGAAAACGTCAACGAACTCGCAGTCATCATAAAAAAACGTTTACCGTTTATGATTGTGAAGATTGGATTCTTGGAGATCAGCAGCCCTTCTATTCCGGACGCTATGTCAGACGCGGTTCAGGAGGGAGCGGAGAAACTTGTTGTTGTTCCCGTTCTTCTATCAAATAGTCGTCACACTACCGAAGATATTCCCAAACTCTTAGGTATGAAGAAGGGACAATATCGCGGAACCGTATTCTTCAAGGAGCACGGTGAGGTTCAGGTCGCGTATTGTGAACCCATCGGTGCAGACAGACGACTAGCCGAGATAATTGTTGATAGAGCGATAACAGCGCTTAAGGAGTTCGGATTGGTATTACCAGTCGACTCCATAAACGATGCTGGAGCTGAAATTTTCGAGGAGAGCCTAAGCATCGTTAGGCAGCTCATAGCCAAAGACTGTGAAGGGATGGACCCACAGAACATTCCGATAGTGGAACGAGTTGTTCATGCTACCGCGGAACCTGAATTCGCACGATTGCTAACTTTCAGCAAGGACGCTGTAAAGGTGGGCGTAAGGGCGCTTAGAGGAGGTGCAGACGTGGTAGTTGACGTGAAAATGGTCGAAGCGGGGATAAACGCTCGAATCATTCGAAGTTTTGGCGGTAAGGTTCTGACTTACACTGATGATGAAAGAACAGTTAGCTTGGCAGATCGGGCGAAAATTACGCGTACCGCCGCGGCAATGCAGATAGCCGCTGAAGACGGGTTGGATGGCGACATTGTTATGGTCGGAAATTCGCCTACGGCTGCTCTTGCTGTTGCGGATATTGTGAAACGAAATCTCGCTAAACCTGCTCTTATCATCGCGACACCTGTAGGATTTGTTAAATCAGCCGAATCCAAGGAGGAAGTTTCCAAACTCCCCGTACCTTGTGTCGTTACTCGTGGCGTAAAGGGTGGCAGTGCCGTGGCTGTAGCTATTCTGAATGCGCTCCTAACCATAGCCCGCGCAAGCTAACCTGCTGGCCGCTCGAAGGTGGGTGAATGCAAATCGGTCTGAAA
>CAZAGP010000050.1:0-5415 GCA_964484575.1 uncultured Candidatus Bathyarchaeia archaeon
GAGCTCGTTGGCCTCAAGTACAACGGACCATTAGACGAATTAGAGGCTGTAAAGAAATCTGGAACTGTCAGAACGCATCGAGTTATCCCATGGAATGACGTAAGCGAGGTTGAAGGCACCGGACTCGTTCACATTGCTCCCGGAGCAGGCAAGGAAGACTTCGAATTAGGCAAGATACATGGACTGCCCACGCTAGCCCCTATCAATGAATATGGAATATTCGTTGAAGGGTATGGCGAATTCACTGGAGTTCACGTGTATGACTCAGCAGAGCGAGTTATCAAAGCCCTAGAGAAGAAGGGGTTAATCTTCAAAGTTGAACAATATTCGCACCGTTACCCAGTGTGCTGGAGGTGCGGAAGCGAACTCGTCTTCCGGCTAGTTGACGAATGGTTCATCTCAATGGGAGCCAAGCTAGAAAAGAATCTTGAAGAATTGACTGCTGATGAAAAGCGGGATAATCTTCGATACCAAATAATGGATGTCACATCGAAAATTCAGTGGATCCCATCCTATGGGATGTCCAGGGAGCAGGATTGGCTCCGAAACATGAGTGACTGGATGATCTCAAAGAAGAGGTACTGGGGCCTAGCACTCCCGATATGGGAATGTAAGAAATGCGGCAAGTTCCAAGTCGTAGGCAGCAAGGAGGAGTTGAAAAGCCGAGCAGTTTCAGGATGGGAGACATTTGAGGGCCATTCACCCCACAGACCTTGGATTGATGCAGTCACGATACGATGCGCACAGTGCAGCTCGGAGACTACGCGGATTCAAGACGTAGGCAACCCATGGCTTGATGCGGGCATTGTAGCTTATTCCACTCTGAGCTACTTTACAGATCGGAAATATTGGGAGGACTGGTTCCCCGCAGATCTCATCTGTGAATCGCTGCCGGGTCAATTCAGAAATTGGTTCTATTCCCTTTTGGCAATGAGCACAGTTCTAGAGAATTCACCGCCAACTCGCGTCTGTTTCGGACATGGATCAGTCCTGGCGGAGGACGGTGCTGAAATGCACAAGTCAGCGGGCAACGCAATTTGGTTCGACGACGCCGTTGAAAAGGTCGGGGCGGATGTAATGCGATGGATGTACTGTACAACTCGTCCTGAGGCGGACATGCGGTTCGGATACCGACCGGCAGAAGACATTAAACGCAGATTCATGATCCCCCTCTGGAATATCTACGCGTTCTTCACGACGTACGCAAACCTCGACCGCTGGAAGCCGAATTCCATACAATTTGATTATTCTCTTCTAGACAAATGGCTGCTTTCGAAGCTTCAGCTGCTTATTCAAACCGTAACGAACATGCTTGAATCATACGACCCCGCAGGAGCAGCAATCCAAATTGAACTGTTCGTTGATCAGCTCTCGAAATGGTATTTGAGGCGTTCGAGACGACGCTTCTGGAAGAGTGAAGCGGACGCGGACAAGAATGCTGCCTACACGACACTGTACACTTCACTAGTCACAGTAGTCAAACTACTCTCCCCCTTTACACCATTCGTTTCCGAAGAAATCTACCAGAATCTAGTAAGACCAGTTGACCCAAAGGCGCCCGTCAGTGTCCATCACTGCAAATGGCCTACAGCAGATTCATCCCTCATTGATAATGAAGTGACATCTTCAATGGATCTCGCCGCACAAGCCTGCAGCCTAGGTCACTCTGCAAGAAATGACGCGGGAATCAAACTCCGACAACCACTCTCGAAAGCAATCATAGTATCTGACGAATCAAACCTCGCGCGACTACAAACAATGAAAGACGTCATCAAAGACGAGATCAATGTGAAAGAACTCGAGTTTAGCACATCCAAGCAGCAAATTGTTGAACACAAACTGAAACTACGTCCAGAACTCCTAGGAGCCAAGTACGGAAAAGCATACCCTGCAATACGGTCAAAGATAGAATTAATGAACCAGAATGAACTCACGGAGAGTATTCGTAAAGGGCAGAACATCGAATTCGAAATGGAGAATCAGCACATCATCATTAAGCCTTCCGAAGTGGAGATCACATCCACTCCCCAGAAAAACTTGCAAATTGTGGAAGAAGGACCAATAATGCTAGGGCTTAACGTGGAAATCACGGAGGATTTGCGAAATGAAGGTCTAGCTCGTGACATCGTAAGGCGAATACAGAACCAGAGGAAAGAAGCTGGCTTCGAAATCGCCGAAGAGATAACGGTCTATTTCAAAGCCGGAGCGAGAATAACCGGAGTGTTCAAAGAATTTGGCAAATATATCGCGGCAGAGACACTAGCAAAGAAAATGTCAAGTCAAGAAATCCCGTCAACGTCGCACAGGGCGCAATATACTCTCTTCGGTGAGACAATGGAAATCGGGCTTGAACGCTCTTAGCGCATGCGCTACTTTCTAAAGAGGTACCTCAATAAACAGTCGTTCCAGAAGCTCCTTGTATCTGTTTCTGATTGTCACTTCGGTAACATTTGCAATTTCAGCAATCTCTCTCTGAGTCTTCCTCTCGTTTGTCAGCACAGTAGCAATGTACGTGGCAGCCGCCGCGATCCCAGTAGGACCCCGACCACTTGTCAGCTTCATCTGCTTAGCAATCTCCAAGATTCTTATCGCAATGGCCTCAGCTTTGCCTGAAATCACGAGCTTGTTACTGAAGCGAGCAGCATAATTCCGGCTAGTCGAAGGAGGAACGAACGCTTCCAGCTCGCGCACCATAAAGCGATAGCTCCTGCCAATGTCTTTCTTGTTCAAGCTGGAGGAGCCAGCTATCTCGTCCAACGTTCTCGGAACACCGCACTGCCTACAGCTCATGTAAATTGCAGCGGCTGTAACGTTATGGATTGACCGCCCACGAATAAGGCGTTTCTTTATTGCACGGCGATAAATGACCGAAGCCGTTTCCAATATGTTCTTTGGCAGGTTAAGAGCTGACGCCAACTTACTAAGTTCAGCCAGAGCAACTGCCAGATTTCTTTCCGTCGCATCAGACACACGCACCCGGCTTTGCCATTTTCTAAGCTTATACAGGTCCAATCTCTGAGTCGCAGTGGCACGCTTGCCAAGGGCACGTCGGTCGCGCCAGTCTATTACGGTAGACAGACCCTTATCATGAATCGTATAGGTCAGAGGGGCACCTACACGCGTTCTTTTAGATTTCTGCTCATCATCAAACGCTCGCCATTCCGGTCTCGTGTCAGCAAGCTTCTCATCTATCACGAAACCACACGCCATACAGACAATTTCCGCTGCCTCGTAATCCCTCATCAGTTTAGGTCCGCCGCATTCGGGGCAGACTCTGATCTTGCTTGCGGATTGTAGCGCTTCGCCTAATTCGGAGTCGGAATCTTCGGACACTATTCCATCTGCCTTAATCTAGAGAGTACACGATGCGACCTACGTATTTGGCGGGCGAAGAAACCGTTGGTCTAACAGAGAGGTATGGTGAAGACACTGGACCAAAAATGTCATGAACCCTTCCAATCTCCTTGAGCTTACTATCACAAGTCTTGCTACCCATTTTCACGAAACGGGTCGTCTCGCACTTCACAATTAGGCTACGGCTTTTCGACAAATGAAGAATCTTGCCGAGCCTTTGCAAACTTTCTTCTTCACTCCCGCAGCAAGCAACCGTGAGCTCAGATTCTTATATAAACTTACACAATGGTGACTATGTTTGCAGGCTCACATGACAACCATATACAGAATCGTAATCAAGGCAAGGATGATGGAAGTACTCAGCGTACCGACCCCTGAACATTTTTACGCATCGAGAAATTGTTAGATTTCGAACGGTAGCTCGAACTAGATGATAAAAGGCGTAGTCCTCACAGATTTCATGTCATACGAAAACGCGTACGTTCCCTTAGAACCGGGACTGAACCTGATCTGCGGACCCAATGGGGCTGGAAAATCCTCCATCCTACTCGCAATCTCAGTTGTGTTAGGTCAAGCATACACTGAAAGATCGAAGAGGTTAAGTGACCTCATAAAGTGGGGAGCTGAAGAGGCAAGGATCACACTAGTGCTCGAGAATTCGGGCGAAAGACGTCCGTTCACTCAGTTTCATTCGGACACCGTGACGATTACGCGGGTACTGAAGCACAATGGTGCTTACTACTATCTCCTTCAAAACAGGACAGTTCCGAAATCGTCGATTACCGAAGTGTTCCATACCCTCGGACTTAACCCAGACAACATACTCGTGATCATGCATCAATTCATGGTAGGCAGATTCGCTTCAGTGACTGGTCAAGATAAACTCAAGATGCTCGAAGAGGCAGTAGGATTCCAGTCGTACAGAGAAGACGTACTGGACGCAAAGAAGCGATTAGAGAGCGTGGCAAGTCAAGAGCAATCTCTAGCGCAAGTGCTCGAATCGACGAAAGAAACTCATGATTATTGGAAACGCGAATACGACAGGTTCCTGCAGAAGAGGCAATTAGAAACGAAACTTGACGCCCTGAAACGCGAACTACTTTGGGCCCGCATTAACAAACGAAACGAAGCCCTTTCGCACCTGCAAGAGCGCATCGATTCAAAATCGCGCACACAACAATCGATCGAAGGCAAGGTCCAGGAACTTGCAGAAATAAAGAAAAAACGTCAAGCCAAGTTTGACGAGCTTAATCTAGGCAGAATGGAGCTGGAAGGAAAAAGGATTGAAGCAGTGAAAGAAGCTACGACTTATGAAGTGAATCTTGAATGGGCAACAAGCCTACTTCGCGAGTTTCAACCTCTTGCTGAAACTGCATCCTCAAACGAGGCACAGCATGAGATTATTGGCAAGGTACGCCAATCCTGGACCGCAACCGCGGAACAAGCGCAAAAGAGCGTGGCGAAAGCTAAGGAGAAAATGGATTCTCTCAGCGAAAAAATGGCGGACGTAAGCGGTCGCCTTGAAGATGCTCTTACCCGCCTAATCGATACAAACGTCGAATATGAAGTCTCAGGATTCAAGAAGAAGCTGCTCGCAGAAGAGATAGCGGACCTCCAGGCGCAAGTTCGACTTGCACGAGAGGAAATCGACCCGATGCTTACGCAAGCGGAACAGGCTGGACCGGCCCCTGTCACTCTTCGAAAAATTGTCGATGTAATGCTGGAAATTTCCGCAGTGGAAGAGCAAATTCGTCCGCTCTCAAGCATCTCAGAGGACGTGGAGAAGGTGTATTCGTCATACGCGAAAGTGTACGAGGAACTACGTCAGAAATCGGAGCAAGTTGCTATCAGCCGGCAGGAAGTGTTGACTGAGCTCGATAGACGTCTCGGGCGCTGGAGCGATGTACTCGGTAATTTCCTGCAAGGGTTGGCAAACCGGTATGGCGAGATACTTGCAACCGTGGGCGCAACGGGTACGATTAGGCTAATATCGTCCCGGGAAATAGAAAAATGCGGCATAGAGATCTTAGTGGGCTTCAAGGGCAACAAGCCAACGCCGCT
>CAZAGP010000051.1:0-4731 GCA_964484575.1 uncultured Candidatus Bathyarchaeia archaeon
TCAATTCAACTCATCAGGGAGAGGCGCCCGGCGTCAATTCAGACCGCAGAACAGGAAGCAGCTCTACGTGAATTCGAGAAACTTGTAATTAAGGACCGCAACAGGTAATTTAAGTGGAGTGACACGAGTGGTTCGGAAACTACCATCCGCCTACGTTCGCAAACTGAACGAAGAGCAGAAGATGAGGAAAACCATTGAAGCAAAGCAACACGCCCGTAAACAGCAATTTCAATCCGACCCTGACTCCGGCCGACTAAAAGGCTTCACAATGGTCTGCCAGGCTTGCGGAAGCAATTCCAAGTTCACAGTTGACAAGTTAGGGTACGCAACATGCAGTAATTGTAGAGCAGTAGCACCATACAGGTTTGGCAACGTTGCGTAAACAGCCTATCACTGCTGCTGCAGACAGTCACGCATTGACTTTTGTGGTGCATGAACATTGGGCTACACATCACCACTTCGACTTTCGTCTCGAAATGGACGGCGTCCTCAAATCTTGGGCCGTACCAAAAGGGCCGCCTGAAACTAAGGGAATTAAGCGTCTTGCAATGGCAGTCGACGATCATGATCTGGAGTACGGAAAATTCGAAGGCGAAATTCCTGAAGGACAGTACGGTGCTGGCAAGGTTTCCATCTGGGATAGCGGAACATACGGCCTGAAACTCCGAAAGCCTAAGGAGATCGCATTCGAACTGCACGGAAAAAAGTTGGTCGGCGAATATGCTCTCGTTCTCATGAAGAAGGAGCAGAACCGTGAAATGTGGCTCTTGTTCAAGCGAGTCTAACTACTAGAATGCTTCTTGGAAAATGTGAAAAGTGGGACCTAACCTCACCTGATCGACTACCACCCGTTGAATGGTTTGAGGAGACGCTGCTTGGTTAACGCGTGCTCACTATTGAGCGTATTCGCGAAGGGTTTCGAGGTCGTAGCCAAATGGAAGTAACAGATTCATCGCGGATGATAACAACAACGCGACATATTTCTCCATATCATAATGCACTTCTTCACCAAGCAGTTCTATTGGAATCGCTCGATTAGCTACTATTCTTGAAGCGCCGTCCGTCATTACGTAACTTACACTCTGACCGCCATGTACGGATCCCCCTTCCCTAGTGAGATGATTAGCAGCGATGGCTTGCTCAACTTGATTACTATACTCCCCTGGATTCTTACTCAGCCTCTTCTCTAGAATCAGATCTGCAACTGGCACGTTCCCAGCTCTCAGCATCTTGACGTAAACGCGCATGATTTTCAGTGCTTCAGGTATCAGTGCGGTAAATTCAGACGAGTTGTTAGCTTCCGAGAGCGTGGACAACATGGCGTTCTGACAGTTCCTAACAATGTTAGGTGTATCATGCCTTCTAAGGTCAATGCCCCTTACTTTTAGTGAGCCATCTTCGAAGACTCCATAATATCGATTCAGCACAGGGAGTTTCGGGTTAACTCGAGAGTTCAAAAACACAATCCACTTGTAACGGCCCTCGAAGCTTATTGGAAGATCAAGTTCTCTCTCAATCTCATCACAGAGAAACTTGTATTCGTCAATCGCTGCGTCTTTCTTCTCTAACCACATGGAATCGACAATTCCGTGAACTAGCCTGAACCCCTTTGATTCTGCGATGGCAGTCGCTTTCTTCAACGCTTCTCTTGAGAAGGCGCATGTAGCTATGTGGGCGTCTATTTTGCCAAAGCGAGCATTTTTGAATCCTAGGTAACCGATTGCCCGCCGTTTTGCGGCTATGAGCACACTAGGATCCACTTTAATGCAGCTTGACGTTGATCGTATCCGAGTCGTGAGGGTGGATCTAAAGCGCTTCTCTTCAATCGCTTGTAGATCATTCTCTTTCTAAGTAAAATTTCAAGTGACCTTGGTACTATCCCTGTCCATCTTTCGCAGATGTTGAATGTGAGTTCAGGAACTTTAAGGGGCGAGTTTGGGCAACATTGACAGTTCACCGTCTCCCCGCTCAAGTTCTTTCTGAGCATGATTGTGGGGTATAGTGATGAAAAATCAAGTTCACCAATACTATCATGAATACCCACTTCCGGTTCGAAGATGAATCCTCCACGATCCGCTACGACAAGCTCGTTTCCATCTTTGAATTCTTCTGGCAAGTTCTTGTTCCATGGAATAAGCACGTCTTCTTTGAGCGCGTTATAGAGCTGCAGCGAAGTCATGCTTGTCCCAATGGTTGTTCGTGATGCTCTCTGGATTGGGATTATGCAGGTTCGTGCAACTTCAAACAATCCCTCAAGCCCACAATCGTTAACGAAAAACGCGTTCGCCTCATCAATATGCAATCTGCCACGTAGTCTGGCGGCGGTTTGACGGTACAAGATTTTACCATACGAGAAATAGCTATGGCCTTGAGTCTCGTAGACGCTAAGTGGGACTCCCTCGCGATCCAGAATCAGCTGATCGCGTATTCCATTCTGTTGGGCTCGCCTCGCAAGGTAAGGGAAAATGAACGAGTCGCCATTTTCAGTAAGAACAATATCGGGGTCTAACTCGTGGAAAACGTCAACCATTTTGTGAATCTTATCACACTCGTTCCCGGAATCCACTTTAACCCTTTCATCATCGTTTAGAATCAGCACGAATGAATCTAGTTCGTCACCAAATCCTTGAATCCTGTTGGTTTTATCCGTTCGGATCTGTAGGCGGACCTTCTTGAAATCTGGAAGCTTGTAATCGAATGAGTCACGTGAATCCTGGAGTGTCCATTTCACATTGGAGTTCGTATGTTCTGCTTGCACAAATGCTAACGGAAAGAGGTCTTTCTGGTAGAGGTACATTTGCGTGAATGGGACATCAACGTTAAACAATCTGAATTTGGAGTAGTTCCCGTATAATTGAATCTTTTTTGCTAGAGTTTTCGCGTGAGCCTCACTTCTAACTTCAACCTCCAACACCGTGGATCGTTTCAGATCGCCTGGCTGAACAAACTTCTGTGTGAATGAGCATGCAGAAACGAATGGTTGACAGGAAAGGTCGAGTAGATCTTCAACATTGCCGCTCACGTAGATTGTTGGCTTCCAAGGATCCGCGATTCTGCTGCATGTTCCATCAAGACATTTGAGCCAGACTATCATCTGATCATTTTTCTGGTAAAGATCTATGATCCAACCTTGCTGTTTCAATGTGTCATGAAATCTAGCGCGATGAAATTCAAGTGGAGAGAGAGATGAAAGATCAGGAGATTTGTGAAACTATTAGAAGCAAATTCCCATATGACGGGCCCTCCAATAAGGTTCAGGCAGGCAAAGATTTCTCCAAAATGCGCATCCAATTCCCCCGCATGACTCCAATGACATCTTCATCGGAGAACCCGTTACTGGACAAAGCGAATGCTAACTTACCTAGGTCAGCAACCGTATCAACTTCCGAAGGTGTACTCTCAACACCGAAGCCTCCGTCAAGGTCTGAGCCGATGGCAACATGGCGTGTGTCGCCTGCAAGATCGCATATGTGCCGAATGTGCTGCACTACATGTCTGAGTGTCACTTGAGATTTCACGCTGCCTGCCTCCCTCCAGCCGTTGAGAAGGAAGGGGTTGTTGAGTACTGCACCAATCACACCATCGCGCGATATCAATGCACGAATCATCTCATCGCTCAACTGCCTATCAGTCGGCACAAAGGCACGGCAATTCGAGTGACTAGCAATTACAGTGCCCGGAAAGAGCTTGAGCGCTTGGAAGAAGCTCTCATCCGACATGTGCGAAATGTCAAGAATGAGATGACTCTTTCCTAGCTCTCTCATCAACTCGCGACCCGCGTCAGTCAACGGACCGGGGTTATGCGTTCCGCCAGCATAACGCGTGCCATGCCAGGAAGGGGCCAGGATTCTCAGACCCTGCGCGTACCACTCATGCACATCCTCAGGTGACAGGACAGGGTCTCCGCCCTCCATCAATAGAACAATCCCAATTTGACCCGCCTTATCTAATACTGATTCGAGGTCCCCGCGAGTTAGTACGAGTTTAACATGTCCCCGCGATGCTAGATCTTTATAGTAATCTAACTGCTGAACCGCCATGGCATATGCTTCGTTCGGTGTTCGATAGCATGGCTCCTCCACTCCAGGAAGGCACGGAGGGACCCAAATTGTCCCGAAAACAATTCTAACGTTTCCTTTAACAAGGTCAGGTAACCCGACAGTCGGGCTCCCGTTCTTCCTAACGTCGGAACTCTTCAACCGGCTCTCGTACGCTGGCAGAAGGAAGTCGCGATGGAGAATTAGTGAGTTGAACGCGATATCCTCGTGCCCATCGATTATCACATTAGCAGTCTGCAATCGTGGACGCCTCGAAGATGCAATATAGGTGACCATAATGAAGTGGGACAAGAGCGTTTTGGCCATGACAAGGAAACTCTACTGGGAGCAACCATACTCCAAAGAATTCTCGGCAACGGCAGTAAGCATTGATGGAAACCGCGTCGAACTGGATCAAACCCTCTTCTACCCTCGAGGAGGAGGCGTAGCCTGCGATTTAGGTACGTTGAATGACATACAAGTAACTGAAACCTCGAAAGACGGAGACCGAATCATGCACATCCTAAGCTCGCCCCCCAACTTTTCAGTAGGGAGCACGGTTGAGGGGAGACTTGATTGGGGCAGGCGCTACCGCCTTATGCGTATGCATACGTCAGGGCACTTACTTTGCAGCGTCTTCTTCTCTAAAGCTAACGCGCGAATTACGGGGAACCAGATTGAAGTTGACAAGTCT
>CAZAGP010000052.1:0-3013 GCA_964484575.1 uncultured Candidatus Bathyarchaeia archaeon
GATAACCATCTCTTTCAAGGAAACGAGTTAGGAATCGATTGGCGAACAATAAACTGGCCGCGCACAATAGACATGAACGATAGGTCCCTCCGCAGCACGGTTATAGGGTTAGGAGGAAAGACGGATGGCATCCCGCGCCAAGACGGCTTCATCATAACAGCCGCCTCCGAGGTTATGGCAATCCTCTGCCTTTGTAAAGACTACGCCGACCTAAAGCAGCGGTTGGGTAAAATATCGATTGGTTATACTCGTGAAGGAAAAACCGTTCACGCCGCCGACCTAAAGGTTGTTGGCGCCATGGCTGCCGTGCTAAGGGACGCTATGGAACCTAACCTTGTGCAAACCGCTGAAGGTACCCCTGCCTTCGTACATGGCGGACCGTTTGCTAATATTGCACATGGTACAGCCAGCCTAGTTTCAATACGATTAGGATTAAGTTTAGCAGACTACTGTGTCGTCGAGGCAGGTTTTGCGAGCGACCTCGGCGCGGAGAAATTCGTTGACATAACGTCAAGAGTGGGAGAACTAAACGTGGACGCAGCAGTGATCGTAGCCTCCGTCCGAGCCCTCAGATATCATGGCGGCGTCCCGAAGACGCAAATAAACTCACCCAATCCGATCGCAGTCAAGAAGGGACTTGGTAACCTAGGGAAGCACATAGAGAACGTGAGAACGTTAGGCCCAATGCCAATCGTGGCACTCAATAAGTTTCGAGGAGACACGGAGGATGAGATACAACTCGTGGAAGGATTCTGCAGAAGTCAAGGGATTGCCTTTGCTGTTTCATCAGTTTTCGAGAAGGGCGGAGATGGCGCTCATGAACTGTCGCGGCTAGCGGTCGAAGCCGCAAGCCAAGGTCAGCAAAGCAGACCGATTTATGCGCTAAATGCACCCATAGAGCAGAAGCTTGAGGCTATAGCTAGCTCTATCTACGGAGCTACAGGCGTAGAATATAGCCAAGACGCAAAGAAGGACATTCAGCGGTTGAACTCGTTAGGACTCGTGAATGAGCCGGTCTGCGTTGCTAAGACCCCACTCTCACTGTCTGACGATCCGAATAAGATTGGTCGACCTGGAGAATTCAACGTGTTGGTGAGAAGAGTGCATGCAGCTACGGGAGCGGGTTTCAACATAGCGTATATGGGCGACATAGTCGTCATGCCCGGCCTACCAAAACTGCCAGCGGCTGAGAACATCAGACTTAACGATGATGGAAGCGTTAGTGGAGTATTCTGAACTATCAGATTTTCCGACGAAGTTATACCTTACGGCTTAACCGTTTGCTTCCCTACAGTTTCAACTAGGTGGAAGGTTGCCTGCATACAATTACCAACTATTGCTGAAGCATATTCTTGCTCAAGGCGTGGCCTGGGCACCCCGGCAGGAAATTGTTTACCGCGATCAATTCCGGTACACTTACGATTCAATGTGCCAGCGAGTGTTTCGTCTAGGCGGAGCCTTGCAAGGTCTAGACGTGAATCAAGGTAAGAGAATCGGAGTCATTGAGCGGGATAGCCACAGATACCTAGAGATGTACTTCGGCATTCCAGGAATCGGCGCGGTTATGCATACAATTAACCCTCGCCTCTCACCTGACGAAGTAGTTTACACAGTAAATCATGCGGAGGATTATGCGCTCATTTTTCACGAGGACTTCCTCGATTTGGCGGAGCGGATTCGAGCAGCATCCCCAACCGTTCGAAATTACATCATGATCACGGATAACTCGAGTTACCCCAAGTTCACATGGGTGACAGCCGAGTACGAAGAATTATTGGCGGGAACTACTCCCCTCGCCGAGTTACCGGACCTAGATGAAAACATCCCCGCGACCCAGTCTTACACGACCGGAACGACAGGTAAGCCTAAGGGGGTTAACTTCACTCAGCGACAACTTACATTGCACACCTTGACGACAGGATTAACACTCTCAGCCCTGGCAAATCATGGCGGGGTCGACAAGCATGACGTCTATATGCCGTTGACCCCCATGTTTCATGTCCACGCGTGGGGCCTACCTTACGTGGCTACGTTCCTGGGCCTGAAGCAGGTCTACCCAGGCAAGTATGAGCCTGCGATGATTCTCCGCCTCGTCAAAGATGAAAGGGTAACATTCAGTCACTGCGTTCCCACTGTCCTCCAAATGATCGTCACCTACGCGTCGACAAGTGAAATCAATCTCAATCAATGGAAGATCCTTGTCGGCGGCGGACGGCTCACCAAAGGAGCGGCTAAGGAAGCTTCGAAGCGTGGAATCAAAGTTTTCGCCGGATACGGTTTATCGGAAAGCTGTCCATTCGTCACGGTTGCTAACCTCAAACCTTTCATGGAGACATTGGATGAGGAAAAGCGACTGGAATACGCGAGCAAGGCAGGATTGGCAATTCCCCTGGTTTACCTTAAAGTGACCAATGAAAAAGGTGACGAGGTTGAGCGCAGCGACAGGACGCCTGGAGAGATCATTATCCGCGCACCCTGGCTAACTCAAGGCTACTACAAGGACCCGGAAGGCTCACTCGAACTCTGGAGGGACGGATGGATGCACACAAAAGACTTGGCCACGATCGATGAATATGGGTACATTCAGATCGTGGATCGGCTAAAAGACGCGATCAGAAGCGGCAGCGAATGGATCTCCTCCCTGCAAATGGAGAATCTGCTCAGTCTCCATAAGGGAGTGCTGGAGACGGCGGTGATCGGTATTCCTGATGAGAAGTGGGAAGAACGCCCACTGGCCATAGTAGTGCCTCGCACGGAGTATAAGAACAAGCTGACGCCCGAAGTGCTGATTGCCCATTTAATGAAGTTCGTCGGGAAAGGTGAAATCAATAGATGGGCTGTTCCGGACGCATACATCTTTGTTGACGAACTCCCCAAGACCAGCGTTGGCAAAATTGACAAGAAGTCACTAAGGCATCGATACGTTGCTAGAGATCCCGCCAGTTGAAGTTTCAATTTTCCCGATTCACAATATCAGTCGCGAAGGACACCTGAAGCCCAACTCGCATGATCA
>CAZAGP010000053.1:0-3493 GCA_964484575.1 uncultured Candidatus Bathyarchaeia archaeon
TGAGGTCTGGGGCTTCGAGTCCAGCTAATTGTATTGCTTCGTCTCCGCTTTGCGCTGATATTACCTGGTACCCTTCCGCTTCGAGTACAAGTTTAAGCAGGCTTATGATATCGGACTCATCGTCGACAATTAACAGCTTATCCATGGACTGTAGCATACTCCTCTTTAGATTTCGGTACCGTAAACGCCACTGTTGCTCCTTGGCCCTTACCGAGTGAGGTCGCCCAGATCTTGCCCCCCTGCGTCTCAACCAACCTCTTCGTCAGACTCAGACCTAGTCCACTCCCCTTGATGTACGTGGGCTTCTCGATTGCCGCGAAAGGCTCGAAAACTCGCAGCAGATCCTTCTTGTCTATGCCGAGTCCATTGTCGGTGATTGAGACGGTGGCAGTGGACTCGTCTTCCTCGACTCGGATGATGATGCTTCCGTTGTTAGGCGTGAACTTGCTAGCGTTACTAAGAATATTCGCTAAAATCTCGTTCAATCGAAGTCGATCGCACACTACAGGGAGCGCGTTGCCTGGAACTTCGAGCCTGATCTCCTGCCCCTTATCCTTCAGTGACGGTTGAATCTCCTCTATGCACTGTGTGAGTGCTTCATGCAAGTTCACATTTTCAAACTTGAATTCTAACCGACCGGTCTCCATGTTCTGAACGCTGAGAAGGTCATTAGTCAACTGAAGAAGACGATCAGTATTCCGCTTAACAACTTCAATTTTCGACTTGAGACTGCTTGTGAGATCCGGTTCCTTCGCGAAGATAAGATCCACGTACCCCTTGATTGAGACCAGTGGAGTTCGAAGCTCATGCGTTACGGCCACGATGAAATGATCCTTCATGTTCTGAAGTCGCTTATGCTCGGTCAAGTCGCGCATAATAGCGTCGATTCCCTGAGTCTGCACGCACACGCCATCGATGAACTTGATGGTCCCGTTCGAGTCCAGAGAAGCCTTCGGATAGTCCCGAACCCACACGGTTCGCCCATCCGCCTTTTGCAATTCGAACTCTGCGAATAGTGGCGAAGTTTGAAGTCTCTCCAGATGTTCCTGCCGGCCAAGTTTGTCAACGCAAATATCATTCAAGTTGACTTTCTGAAGCTCGCTCACATCCTTGTAACCGAGGATTTCAGCGAACTGACGATTCGCGTCCAAAATCCGTCCGTCCAAGGTGGCGCGGTAAACGCCGACTGGAAGGTTGTTGAGAAGAGATGCGTACCGTTCGTTCGACATCCTCAACTCATCCATCTTCAACTCCTGACGAGGATTAGCTGCGTCTTTTCCAATCAGAACGCCGGCGACGACTAACATGGACAAGCCGACGATCCGGAAGAGAAGTGATTGAGCGGGAATGTTGAACAGCAGCAGATCAAGAAAGCTTTGACCCGACAGTGTAAGGTAGTCTACGGCAGCGCATACAATCCAAAGTAATAGGCCTACGGTTATGAGCGTGAGTAATGTTCTCTTCTTCATTCTTCAGCCTCGCCTTCGTCCATGGTCGCGGAGCGTGGACCAAGGTTGCAAGGTAATGAATGATGAATCTGGAGTAATTCGCTGCGTTACCGTTGCCCATGCTGAATGGTGACACAAAAACGGTCAGGTTGTTATAGACAGTTTCGTGAAGTGTTCTATTTGGTGACAGGTGGGTTAAATGCTCAAGCTTCCCCCATGAGCCAGTATTTTTCGCGATTTCTCCCTCAACGAGGACAGCTGACGGTTTGAAATTCTCCGCTTCTCAACTAGTCCGGCAGCGTCTTCCTCGAACAGTTGGCGAAGCGTAAGAATTCCGCTCCCGACGAGGACGCGTTGCAGTCGCCTATCAACATCCCTTAGCAGAGTCACCGGGTAGAGAGCGTTTCGCTCAATGATGGTTTCCAACCCGTTAGGAGCTGGTGACTTCCAGCCAATGTAGCCTACTCCGGCACAGTCCGCGTATGCGCGAGCATGATTCGTGAATTTAGTGTTGCAGAGAATCATTGAGCTGGTGAAGTTCAGATCATTGTAACCAAGCTTCCTGCCTTCAGTAAGATCTTGAAGCGTTGCCCAAACCTTCATCACAACATCAAGCGGAGTATACGTGTGCATCCGGTCGTGATGTTTAACCTCCACTAGGACGGTTCTGTCCTCCTTCCGGGCAATAGCGTCAACCTCATGCTCAACACACCTACCCCTCAGAACCTTGTTAGGCTCAACAGAGTAGCCGAGGCTTCGCAGGAGTAGTGAAGCGTAATTTTCGAAGTCGGGCCTAGGCTTGAGAAGACTAAGCGCCAGCCTCAAATCAATTCTAGAATGACTCTCAGGATGTTTACCCAGGTAACTCCAAACTGACCTGAGAAGGTCCTTCGTACTCATACCATCGTACAGTTCCTTCTCAATACTGCCTGCGACTCTCACTGCGGTTTCGTTTGAAGCACCGTTCCGTAGGCACGTACGAAAAATCCTATCCCGATCGAACTGTTGTAGTGAACCGTCAAGCTTTCTGACGTACATGCATTAACCAGCAGCACCATCATAATTGTTCATTGAAGCTGATTAATGAGTGGTCTTGTGCCTTTTCGTGATTAAACCATGTGAGATTGTTGTTAACTACCCAGTCGCAGAATGTTCGAGGACCCATTTGAACAGGTCCCGCTCGGTCACGATTCCAACTAGACGTTGCTGACTCACAACTGGCAGCCTTCTCACCTTCCTGGTGACCATTAATTCGACCGCCTTTCGAACGAGCGTATCAGGAGGCACGGTGATGATTGGGCTGCTCATTAATCGACCTACTACGTCTTCGTAGATATTCTGCCCTCCGATTAGTTTGAGGGAGATGCGAGTTACGTCACGCTCGGTGATGATTCCGACCGGTTTTCCTTCTTTCGTTACGATGAGACTTCCTATATCTCGCTCAATCATTGTTTGAAGCACTCTTCGTACGGGAGTATCAAAATCAACCGTAATCGGGTCCTTCGTCATGATCGCACCAACTGTCTCCGAGGTCGGAACTGTCATACCATTCAACTTCAGACGCGTCTGCTCGGCCTAAGCTAAATAGGCTTCTGGCCAATTCGATATCAATAGAGTGACTCTGAAGACTCGCACACAGAATGCAGGTTCAGATCTATTCGCTCGCCATCGGCACTACCCTCACAGACGACGGTAATCCTGACCAGATCATCAGCTTCTTACTTTCTCAGATTCAAGAACCTTCTCGAGTCCCTTGACGTTTGTTCTAAAGTACACTAAGTCGGAATGAAACAATTCTACTCCTTTTCTTAATCGTGAAAATTCTTGTGAGAACTCCTCTGATTCCAATAATTCTTCCAGTGATCCCAAATGTCTGAGCAATGGTTCAATTCTCAGCTTGGTCCAATCTGTCTTAGAACCTGTATTGGCGAAGTCTTCTCTTAATTTCTCGAGTGACTTTCTAAGTTCTGGCAAATCGTTCTTGTAGACTCTATCTACCATGACTCAAGGCCCTCGTACGCTGCGCACTTCTCGTTTTGTTCATT
>CAZAGP010000054.1:0-5202 GCA_964484575.1 uncultured Candidatus Bathyarchaeia archaeon
ATTGTTAACGTAGGGAGCATCAACTCCCTAATGGCGATGGAGAACGAAGCCGCTTATGATGCATCGAAGGGCGGCGTTCTGATGCTTACAAGGGCGACTGCGCTGGATTTCGCTAAAGAGAACATTCGTGTGAACTGCATTCTACCTGGTGCAATCGAGACGACTATGTTTAGGGCATCCTTAGGTGCGTCCCCAGATCCGGCGAAGGCAAGAGAGTGGATCACAGCCAGGCATCCAGTCCACCGCGTTGGCCAACCAAGAGAGATCGCAGAAGCCGCACTCTTCCTAGCGAGTGACTCGGCGTCATTCGTTACCGGTGCAGCGATTCCGGTAGACGGCGGAATTCTGGCCGGATGGGTCTAATAGTCCAAGTCCAATATGCGAACTTGCCGAGAGAACCTGTAAAGGAAATGTGAATATGTTCCTGGAGCATATGGGCCGCCCATCAGGCCCATATCTCCTCGGAGGCTACGTTCTTGGGTCTTCCAGTGTCCAAGTGAGAAGACAATGGGGCGTGCATGGACATTAGAATACTGTAACCGTGAAGTAACATCGCGAGGTAAGTCCCAGAAAGAATTACTTGTTTCCTACCACAGAGGGCGCGGTTCGTGCGGACATCAATCGTCCGACACTGGACCAGGTGAAGCAATGATGGGAGCCATCTCTTGCAGTTATTAGCTATTTAGCAAGCGAGTCGGAAGGAATAAGACAAGTATGCATGTATCACGCTTGAGCACTATGCGGAACGCGCTCGATCTAATTGGAAATACGCCTCTAGTTAAGCTCCGGAAACTCACATGCGATTCGGATGCGGATGTCTACGTCAAGTGCGAATTTCTGAATCCGAGCGGGAGCATCAAAGATAGAATGGCTCTGAAGATGGTTCAGGAAGCTGAGAAGGAGGGTAAGTTGAAGAGGGATGGCGTGATTGTTGACGCAACGAGCGGTAACACGGGTCCAGCATTATCCTTTGTAGGAGCGATGAAGAATTACAAAGTGAAGCTGCTAATTCCCGCGAAGTGGACAGGGCAGTATAATCCTGAGAATAGGATTAGAATAATGAAATGTTTTGGAGCAGACGTCCAAGCCTTCTCCACGGATGGTTACGAAAAGCTCCTAGAAGGGCTACCACCTAGCGAAGCATCAGCAGCCGTCTTCGCTATTGGAATGAAGAAGTGCTATGACTTGGAAAACTCGGATGAGAAGGTTTGGTGGGCAAATCAAACATGTAACTGGAACAATGCTAAAGCAAACCTGCTGACGACTGGACCGGAGATCTTTGAACAATTAGACGGACAGGTTGATGCTCTAGTGGCATCGATTGGTACGGGGGGAACAATTCTCGGGATCGCGGAATCGTTACTTGACAGGATAGGTTACTTGCAGGTGACCGGTTTAGAGCCTGAAGATGCCCATGTCACTGAATGGTTCAGGACTGGTTCAATGCAGAAGTACATGAGCTCCGTTGGTCTTCCTAGGATGAAATCACTTGTGGAGTTGATGCTGGAGAAAGGTTTACCGGACGAGATTTTGAGAGTTACTGACGAAGATGCCCGCGCGACCATGAACAGGCTGTGTCGAGAGGAAGGCCTCTTCTGCGGTATGAGTAGCGGCGCAAACGTGTACGCTGCTTTGAAAGTGGCGAAGAGGCTTGGCCGCGGCTCAAACGTTGTTACCGTACTCGTGGATAGGAGAGAGAGGTACTTTCCTGAAGCGCCGCAGGAGCACTACGTAATCTAACTCTCTCCATGTATCGAGCATGAAGCGACCGGTACGCGGCTCGACAGGGGCAAGGGGGTTCTTAGTCAGGATTCTGTCGCAGTCGCGTTTCAATGTATTCGGCCACTTTCTTCTCACTGTACTCTTGTTCTTCTCTCTGTTTCTGTAGTTGTTCCTTCACGACTTTAACCAAGTAATCGATCTTCGCTGGTTTGGTTATGTAGAAGTCTGCACCGTTTTGGACTGATGCAATTGCGTTCTGGAGGTCTGGATAGCCTGTTACGATAATCTTCCGCATTCTGGGGGTTGTGTCTTTCATCTCAGTCAGTAGCTTTGTTCCTGCCATGTCAGGAAGTCTAATGTCTATGAGCGCTAGATTGTAGAATTGGTCCCTTGCTTTCTCGATTGCTTCTTTCCCTGACGATGCGACGTCCACGTTAAAGCCTTCGTGCTTTAGTCCAGCACGGAAGACGGTGGTGATGGTTTCATCATCGTCAATGACGAGAATTCTTTCCTTACTTTCCGTATCATTCACCTCCCGGTTGAGGTTGCATTGGAAGTTTTACGGTCACTAGCGTGCCGCGTTCAGGGCTTCGGTCCAGGCGGATTGACCCGCCGTGTGCTTCGACAATTCGTTTGGAGATTGCTAGACCTAGGCCTAGTCCCTTTGCCTTCGTTGTGACCGGTCCTTTCCACAGTTTTTGAATAACCTCGGGCGGAACGCCAGCTCCAGTGTCACGAATGCTGATTTCAACCGTTTCGCTTGCTCTACTGCTCTTTACTTCGAGTAATCCACCGTTCGGCATAGCGTCGTAGGCGTTCTTGATCAAATTGACGAAGACTCTTTGGATTTGAGGATCAACCTTTACGAGGCATTCTTCAGTTTGATTCTGAACAACTATTTCGTTCGGGTTTGGAACCATGCGAATTGACTGGTCGATCACGTTCTTCAGGTTTGATTCTTTTAGATCTATTTGTATCGTCTTCGAATAGTCCAGAAGATCGGTGATTATCCTGTTTGAGTAAGCTACATCCTTCTCGAGGACGTCTAACATTTCTCTTGTAGTTTCATCCGTAGAGTCTCCGAGGATCCTCTTCAGTACATCTGTTGCTCCAGCTATGCCTTGAAGTGGGTTTCTCAGGTCATGTCCGACCATACGCGTAATTTCTCCGATAGCAGCGATCCGTTGCGATTTGAGAAGCTCCTCTTCTAACCGCTTATGCTCTGTTACGTCCGTCCAGTACCCTATGACATCTTGCGGGTTACCGTCCGAGTTGCAGATGACTCGCTCTTCTTCACGTATCCACCGGTACGAACCGTCCTTATGGAGGAAACGGTACTCGAAGGCGTGAGTTCCATTTCTCCACAGAAGGGGAATTTCAGACCGGTACCTGCGGAAGTCTTCAAGTGGTATTCGAGTCTCCCAAAATTCCGCGCCCTTGGTTCCGGTGAGTTCGTCAGCCTCGAACCCTAACAGGGAAACGATATTTCCGCTGATATGTGTGGCTGTGAAGTCTGAGCCATCAGGGAGAGGTTTCCCAATGTAGAGGACGGCGGGGTTCAATTTCACGATGTATTGGAGTCGATGCTCCATCTGCTTCCGTTCCGTATCATCAACCCAGTACCCGTTAACTTCAACAGGGTTGCCCTCATCATCTGACAGCACCGTCGATACTTCACGTATCCACCGGTAGGTTCCGTCTTTATGTCGAAATCGGTATTCGAATGTGTGGTGACCATTCTTCCAAAGCGTAGGAACCTCATCATAGTAATGTTGTAGATCATCAGGATGGACACGTGGCCTCCAGAATTCTGAGGAGCGCCTGATGAACTCTTCAGGGTTATAGCCGGTTAGGGAGGTGAAACTCTTGCTGATGTAGGTTGTATCAAAATCTGACAGGTCGGGTCGCGGCTTAGCAGTGTAGATCGCTGCAGGATTCGAAACCAGCATGTCCTCAATCTGCTTTCTGGCCGCTCGCAGTTCCTCCTCCACTCTCTTCTGTGCAGTAACGTCACTATCATACCCTACAACCTCATCCGGCCTCCCTTCAGGGTCTCTGCGCGTTACTCTTTGTTCTTCACGTATCCAGCGGTACGTACCATCCTTATGCAGAAACCGGAACTCGAACGTGTGATGCCCTTCCCGCCAAAGGATCGGAATCTCATTCCGATATTGCTGCAAGTCTTCAGGATGCACGCGGCTTTCCCAGAATTGTGATCCTGCTTCCCCCAGAAAGCTTTCAGCCTCGAAACCTAGCAGGGAAGCAGCACTCTTACTCACATAGATCGAGGTCAAATCCGACCCGCCATGGAGAGGCTTCTCGAGAAAAATCACACCAGGGTTAGTAGCGAGGATATGTTCTAACTGGCCTTTCAGTACGTTTCCGTTCTGTATTCGAACAGGCAGTTGAGTGTGAGTTCGCGCTGTTTGTCTCTTCTTCCGTCCAGTGACTTCGTGATTCCCGTTCACGCTTGTGACTGTGGATAATACGGCCGAATTTCGTTGTTTGGACCTAGCGTCATACATTTGCCTGTACCTCTCTGTAAGTTAACGTCGTCTTCAATGCTTGAACGTACTCGGTGAGAGTCTGGCCGTCATTTTCCGGAAAATCGACTCCACTTTTTTGGTAAAGTTTGCGGACGATGTATCTTCCCAACCTATCACCGCCAGTTCCGAAGGCACTGTGTAAAATTTTGAAGAAATCTTCAGGCCGGTTTGGCACGTCCTGAATCCCTAATCCGATTGTGTTTTGCATGCGAATCGTAAAGGCAGCTGAAACAGTCTTGCCTAGAATTCCTGATATTGTTTCATCTACTGACTCTGTGAAGAGTTCGTTGAATGAGGCGTCAGGGTGAGCTTGTCTTCCGTTCAAACTTCGATATCCAGCCTGCCTTTCTTGATGAAGACACTCTCATTCTCAGCCACGAAGATGACGCGATCGCCCGAGTCTAGGTTGAGTAGTTCCCTGACGACTCTAGGTATTGTTGCTTGAAACTTCTCAGTTACCTTCGAGTCGCCGAGTATCTTCATTCAGTATCTTCCAAGAACGTAAGAAAGTAAGGAAATATACCGTGTGTCACCGGAAATCCTGTGGTGAGGTAACGCCTCCGCGCGGTAGGATTAGGTGACTGTACGGCAGATACTGCTCTTGCGTTGGGCGATCGGCATAGACTAGAGACATTCCACAGTCTCTAGCTTATTCCCGCCATTAACGATGACCATGTGCTTATTTTCCATTGAGTGCCAGTTTCCAGGAATAATCTTCTCCTGGCAAAATAGAGTGAAATCGGTTGAATGGAGGTAGTGCATCGTGTAGTAGTCTTCGTCGCGATTATTATTGAAATCTCTGAGCACCCATAAGGAGTTGCCGTCTGAGAGGATGAAAGTTATCGACGAGTAGGTTCGCCCTTCAGAGTTTGGATTGTTAAGAATTAGTTTTCTCACCCGCCTTATTTCATCGAGGAGTCTTTGAGTAGTCGTT
>CAZAGP010000055.1:0-4247 GCA_964484575.1 uncultured Candidatus Bathyarchaeia archaeon
CAGAAACCTGGAGCGTGAGATCGGCAACATCTGCCGCAAGGTGGCGCGCAAGGTGGTGAAGCACGGCGCGGAGTACACCGTGGTCATCACGGCGGAGAACGCGGGCGAGTTCCTTGGGGTGGTCAAGTTCCGGGAGCTGCCTGTCCATGAGAAGAGTGAAGTCGGTTTGGTCACGGGGCTGGCCTGGACCGAGGTAGGCGGCTCGATTTTGAGCACCGAAGCCACCATCGTGGACGGCAAAGGCAAGCTCATGCTGACCGGCAAGCTGGGCGACGTCATGCAGGAGTCAGCCCAGGCCGCCATGTCGTATCTGCGCTCGCGCGTTGCGCGCCTCGGCATCCCGCGCGATTTCTACCGCAGCGTGGATATACACATCCACGTGCCCGAGGGCGCCATTCCCAAGGACGGGCCATCGGCCGGAATCACCATGGCCACGGCGCTTGCCAGCGCGCTCACCAAGATTCCCGTCCGGCGCGACCTGGCCATGACTGGTGAAATCACTTTGCGCGGCAAAGTCCTGCCCATCGGTGGGCTGAAAGAGAAGCTGCTGGCGGCACACCGTGCTGGCATCTTCGAAGTTGTCCTGCCCAAGGACAATGAAAAAGATCTTCCCGAGGTCCCCGAGAACCTGCGCAACGCCATGAAGCTGCATTTCGCCGAAAACATGGACCAGGTGCTGACCATCGCCCTGGAGCGACCGCTGCCGCAGCTCGAGCCTGTACCGGAGGACACCGTGCAGCCCATCGCGCCTGTACCCCCGACTGCGGCTCCGCCTGCGGAGGGACCGGCAGCGCATCAGTAGTACCGAACACCAACTGCCCAGCACCGAGTGCAAGGCCCGCTAGAGCGGGCCCTCCGCTTCAGGACGTAGAATTCAGCTAGACATTCATGGTCACTTCCACCTTTGCACCTGCCTCCCGGCGCCCAAGAATTGCAGTGCGCGTTGTTGGCGTAATGTTGGCGCTGGCACTTGGGCTGGTGTTGAGCGCGGCGGGATGGTTCTACTACGAAGCGCGCGCTTCCCTACCCCAGGTTGACGGCCAGGTCAGCGTCGCCGGCCTTACCGCGCCAGTTACGGTCGTTCGTGACGCGCAGGGCGCACCGCACATACGCGCCGCCAATCTCCATGACCTGCTGTTCGCACAGGGTTATGTCACCGCCCAGGATCGATTGTGGCAGATGGACTTGCTTCGCCGCTCCGCCTTTGGGGAGCTGGCCGAGATCGTGGGACCGGCGGCGCTCGAACACGATCGCCGTCAGCGGCTGTTGCTTGTTCGGTCCGCCGCGGAACGCGCTCGCCAGACGCTTCCTGCGGCTACGCGGGAGCAATTCGAGGCCTACACCGAGGGAGTGAATGCGTTCATTGCTGCACATGGCAACCATTTGCCGGTCGAATTCCGCCTGTTGCGTTACACACCGCGCACCTGGACTCACGACGACAGTCTCGCGCTAGGCCTGTTCCTGCACCAGATGCTTACGCACGGGCAGTTTGGCCGGCAGTTGGTGCGGGAGAGGATCCTGGCCAAGCTGGGTCCAGAGCTGACCGCCGACCTCTATCCAAATTCCTCGTGGCACGACCATCCGCCAGGCGCAGAAGGCCAGCGAGCCGAGGAGGAGAAGACAGACGAGGACGAGGATGAGGATGAAGATGCGCCCTCGGTGATGCGTGCTTCGCTGGAGGGTGCCCTACCCAAGCTTCCTTGGCTGGGGTGGGGGTTTTCGCTAGATTCCGAGTTTTCAACTGAGCTGCCCGGTGGCTCTAACAACTGGGTGGTCTCGGGCGCGCACACCGTCTCCGGCAAACCGCTACTCTCGAACGATATGCATCTGCAGCAGCAGATGCCGAGCCTGTGGTACGAAACGCAATTGGAGGTCGCGGCCACGGGCTCGAATCCAGCCAGCTTCGATGTGGCCGGATTTACTCTGCCCGGGCTGCCCTTCGTGCTCGTCGGACACAATCGGCGCATTGGCTGGGGAGTCACCAACCTCGGCGCGGATGTCCAGGATCTCTTTATCGAAAGATTTGATGCCCAGGGCGAATACCAGACCCCCGGAGGCTGGAGGAAGCCGGAAATCCACCACGAGACCATCCGCGTCAAAGGGAAGCCCGACATTGTGCTCGACGTGGCCGTCACTCGTCATGGGCCAGTGATCAGCGATCTGATTCCGGGTGAGACGCGCAAGCTGGCGCTCGAGTGGGCGCCGATCAGAGACCCGGCGTACTTGAGCTATCCGTTCTTCGAGCTGGATTCGGCGCAGAACTGGGACGACTTTCGCCGCGCCATTGTCCAGTTGGGCGGGCCTTCATTGAATTTCGTTTACGCAGACGTGGACGGCCACATCGGCTACCAGGCCGCAGGACGTATTCCGGTGCGCGTCGCGCCGACAAATGACCTGCCAGTCGCCGGCCACGACAGCGCCCACGAATGGACCGGCGTCGTGCCATTCGACAAGCTGCCTCATGTCTTTGATCCGCCCTCGGGTGTCATCGCCACTGCCAATGCGCGGATCACGCCCGACAAGTATCCCTATCTGTTGAGCAGCGAGTGGATGGCGCCTTTCCGGACCGAGCGCATCTACCGCGTGCTGCAGTCGGGAAGGCAATTCGCGGCCGAGGACATGCTGGCGTTGCAGGTGGATGTGGAATCGGAGTTCGACCACTTCTGCGCCGAGCGCTTTGTGTATGCCATTGACCATGCCAAGAATCCCTCGGGGCGCGCCCGAGCCGCCGCCGACCTGATGCGCTCTTGGGACGGGCAAGTCACCGTGGATTCACCCGCCGCCACGCTCACGGTGCGCGCCCGTACCGAGCTGTGGCGCCTGCTTCTCGAGCCTAAGCTGGGCTCCGTTTACAGGCTCTACCACTGGGGCATGCAGTCGGTCGCGCTGGAAAACATCCTGCTGCGCCAGCCGCCGCGCTGGCTGCCCGCAAGCTACGCGAGTTATGACGAACTGCTCGCCGCCGCGGTGCAAGCCGTGGTCGAAAGCCCTGAGGCGCCGAAGTCGCTCAATTCATGGCTCTGGGGAAAGGCCCGGCCGCTGCAATTGGAGCACCCGGTCCTGCGCGAAATCCCGTTACTGCGACGCTGGGCCGGTCCCGGACGCTATCAGTCCTCAGGCGACGGCTATACGGTCAAGCAGATGGGAGACGGCGAGCTGTATGGGCACCAGCAGGCGCCATCGGAACGCATGACCGTGGACTTCTCCAATCTCGATGCCAGCACGATGAACATTGTCACGGGGCAATCCGGGCAGATTTTCAGCCCACATTACCTCGATCAGTGGAAGGCATGGCTGGACGGCCGCAGCTTCGTATTTCCCTTCAGCGATGGGGCGGTAAACCAGGCGAAGCGCCACGAGCTGACGCTGCAGCCGATGAAGTAATACGGGCTTCTCACTGATCCACGTACTTCACGTCGATCGCCTTGCCGACCACGTTGATCTGGGTGGGAGTGAGCGTGGGCGAGGTGGCAGGGGCGGTAGTGTCATAGATGCGCAGCTTGCCCAGGCAGGGCAACTGACCGCTGCAATCGGGGGTCATAGCGGTCACGTCTTCGATGACATACATCACACTACGTTCGCTGATAGGGGCAAATCCAGTGACATTGCTGGGGCAGGCGGCTGCGGCCGGGCACTGCCCATTGACGAGGCCGTCAACGCCGGCCTGGTTGTTACTCGTATCGAAGATGCTCAGGCAGCCGTTCGTGCAGGTGGGCCCGGCGCCGATGAAAAGCTTGTTGTCGGCGCCCTGCGACATCAGCGTGTGGGTACCATCGCTGACGGGTACTGTAGCCGTGGGGCC
The DNA here is from genome assembly GCA_964484575.1 of uncultured Candidatus Bathyarchaeia archaeon. Classification (GTDB taxonomy): domain Archaea; phylum Thermoproteota; class Bathyarchaeia; order 40CM-2-53-6; family 40CM-2-53-6; genus FEN-987. Next base: position 3,803 of record CAZAGP010000055.1, read on the forward strand.
ACTGGCCAAGGATCCGGTGTTAAGCACGGAGAGCGTGCCGCAAACGCTAACCGCGAGAGGGCTGCAGAAACTCGCCGACTGATTGGGGGGCGTACCGGCCACGTAGAGGGTGGTTCCGTTGAGCAGGCCGACGGTCGCGCCGCCCGGAACCGGAACCGGCGTGCCCGGTGTGGGCGGGGTGGTGGTCAGGTCAACTACGGTGACGCTGGCGGTTGTACCCCCGCACTCCGGACCGCAGTTAAGGATGTAGGCCTTGGTTCCGTCGCTGGTAAAGACGCCCCACACGGGCATGTCGAAGGCCGGCCCGAACATCAGCGTGCCCGCGGTTGCGACCGTGGTCGAGTTTTCGGCCAACGTGGTGTCGATGATGGTGAACATATTCTGGTGGTCGGCAGGGCCACCGAAGACGAGCATGAAATTCTCGGTCGGGCTCAGCACCAGCGTC
>CAZAGP010000056.1:0-4403 GCA_964484575.1 uncultured Candidatus Bathyarchaeia archaeon
AATGCTCCCCACACGGTTGTCGCTCAGTACACTCAGCAATACTACTTGACTGTCTCAAGTAACCAGGGACCCGTTTCTGGCGGAGGCTGGTATAACGCAGGTTCCTATGCGCAGATTTCTGCTTCAACCCCACCAAGTCCAAGTTGGGGTGTCAGCATGGTCTTCAACGGTTGGCAAGGCGATGTTCAATCCTCCAGCCAGTCGACTACGATTTTGATGACTGGTCCAAAGTCCGTGACTGCCACGTGGGGAACTGATCCGACTGTACTGTATCTGACGGTTATCTTGGTGGTTGCTGCCGTAGCTGTAGCTACGTGGGCTGGTGCCTATGCATGGAGCAGACGTAGCAGGACTAGTGCACCTCAATGGCAGTATGCTCCGGCTACTCAAACGATGAATCCGCAGCCTAGTGGATATTCTAACCTGAATTCAACTGGCTCTGATGTGCAGCCACCTGTTCAGTCAGCTGTCCATAAACCTAGAAGACGCCGTGCCGCTCCCAGCTCGCAGCCTCCGAGTCCTAACGCTTCAGATGCCTCAAAGACTGAAGGTCAGACTTAGCCAGATTGAAAATGTGTCGTGCGACACATTATTCATGCTAGGCGAAATCTGTGATAGTGCCCCGACCGGAAGGTGATATTTTTTGGTATCAGGTAAGAAATGCGTCATTTGCGGTTGCAGGGACCATAGATTGATTGGCTGTTCAAATCACAGAACTAGAAGATGCAGCTGCTACGGGAAGGTGGAACACAGCTAGCTATGATGGCTTATATTCGAATCTCGCTTCAGGTTCATTTCCGTCGGAAATTCTGTACGTTATGTTCAGTTTCACAGAATCTTTAACCATCGCTCGTACCGAGCAATATTTCTCCTGCGAGAGTCGGATGGCTCTTTCAAGAGCATCCTTACGAATGTCCTCCCCCGCAACCTCATACTCAAGGTCAATCGATTCATAAGAGCGAGGATCATCATCTCGCCGCTTGCCGCTTGCGGTAATTATGAGATGCTTAATCCTCTGTCGTTGTCTCTCCAGAATGTACTGTACATCCATAGCCGTGCACCCGGCTAATGAGACTAGGAAGAGTTCCATTGGGGTGAACGCCGAATCCATCTGTTCTGCCGAGTTCAACCGGATTTTCCGATCATTCACCTGGGCGTCGAATTCTAGTCCTGAATTCCATGTCAAGCGCGTTGAGACTGACATTGCGTCACGCATAGGCAAGGGAGATAGTGTTTCATAAATTCTAGTGGGCCGTAACCGCAGAGTCAGCCTAGAAGTGTTTGCCTCCGATTGCAAATTGCCGGTTAGATCGTCCTTGACGCATGGGTATAACGTGAACTAAATAAGGGACTTCACACCATTGTAACGTGCCCATAACTTTCACGTGCGTAACAGCTTTCGGGCCTAGAGTAGGATTAGCGCAGCATCTAAATGGTCAAACTTTATTAGCGTCCGTTAAGGTGGTTCACAGGAAAGTTTCGGTAAGGCTCACCTTGAGGGCCCCTTGAATCTTTTCTACGTGAAGAGTATGCCTAGACTGAAAGATGCCGAAAAAGTAAGGTCCTACGACCTTTTCGAACATCAACTTGTTCCCATGCATGAGCTCCTCTCAAAGAAGGAGGCCTCAGAGCTGATGGAAGGGTTGCACATTCAACCTCACCAGCTTCCCTACATCAAAGCTAGTGACCCCCCCTCTCAAGCTCTGAAGGCTGAGCCAGGTGACATTTTGAGGATTACCCGGAAGAGTGCCACCGCTGGAGAAGTTGTAGTTTACCGTTACGTAGTTGAGGGTTAGTGAAATAATATGTCAATTTCAAGCACGATGGTTAGTCCGCAAATCTGGGAATTGATTAAAAAGTTCCTGGAGGAGAAGGGTCTCGTTAGGCAGCATGTAGACTCCTACAACGAGTTCATTGAGACGGGTCTGCAAGCTATAGTTGACGAGACTGGTGAAATCCCTATTGAGATTGAAGACTATCCGCTTAAGATTAAATTGGGAAAGATTGAGATTGGAACTCCGCGGGTGACGGAAGTTGACGGTTCTGAACGTCAAATCTTCCCAACCGAAGCGCGCATTCGCAACTTGACCTATGCTGCTCCCCTTCATCTTGAGATGACTCCCGTGATTGGGGAGCGTGAAGGTCAGACTGAGATAGTGTACATCGGTGACTTTCCGGTGATGTTGCGGTCGAAGATCTGTCCACTCGCTCGCATGACCTCTGAGGAGTTGATCAGCATTGGTGAAGATCCATTGGACCCTGGAGGATACTTCATAGTTAACGGTGCGGAGCGAGTTGTAGTCGCATTAGAAGATTTGGCGGCAAATCGCATTCTCGTCGATAAGGAACAGACAGGGGTCCATCCCACATACAAAGCAAAGATCTTCTCAACAACAGTAGGATTCAGAGCCCGCACGGAGGTCACGTTGAAGACTGACGGTGCCCTTTACATCACGATGCCAGGTGTCCCATCAGATATACCAATCGTCGTGATGATGAAGACTCTGGGATACGAAGAGGACGCGAAGATAGCTGAGATGATCTCCACAGATGAGAACGTCCAGAATCAGCTCGCCTCAACATTCGAGAAATCTATTGGAGTAGTGACGCAGAGAGATGCTTTACTCTATATTGGTAATAGGCTAGCCCCAGGTCAAGTTGAAGATTATCGTTTGAAGAAGGCTGAGGCTGCAGTTGATCGAAACTTCCTTCCCCATATCGGCCGAAACCCAGAAGACCGCAAGGAGAAGGCTGCCGAGTTGGCTGAAGTCGTCTGCAGGGTCATCGAACTCAAACTTGGAATGCGACAACCAGACGACAAAGACCACTACGCCAACAAACGTCTGAAGCTTGCCGGTTCTCTCCTTGCAGAACTCTTCCGAATATCGTTCCGAAACCTGATCCGGGATTTGAAATATCAACTCGAACGAATAACCATACGAAGACACGCTGAATTATCAATTGGTAATGCTATCCGTCCTGGAATAATCACCGAGAGAATTCAACATGCGATTGCGACAGGAAACTGGGTGAGAGGCCGCGTAGGAGTAACGCAGCTGCTTGACCGAACCAATTACTCCTCAACCCTTAGTCATCTTAGACGATTACAATCACCACTTAGCCGAAGTCAACCTAACCTCGAAGCCCGGGACCTTCACCCGACGCATTGGGGAAGGCTATGCCCAAGTGAAACTCCTGAAGGGTCGAACTGCGGGCTTGTAAAGAACCTCGCGTTGAGCGCGGTCATCTCTATTGGAGTAGACTCCAGAGATTTCGTTTCAAAGATAAGGCGACTTGGAGCCGTCCCTGTGGAGGAAGCTGACGCAAAACTGCGAGAGGCAGGCGCGAAAGTCTTCGTTGACGGGTTGATTGCGGGATATGTCCGGGAGGCTGAAAAGATGGCTCAAGAGCTCATACGTATGAGGCGCGCCGCCGAGATAAGTTCCGAAGTGAACGTAGCTTTCTCGCCGCCTCAAGTTGAACACGGACGCCCAGAACTTTACGTTAACTGTGATGCTGGAAGAGTTCGACGGCCGCTCGTAATTGTTGACAATACTAAACCTAGACTCACACGGGAACACGTAGAAGGCGTACAGCGAGGTGAACTTCGGTGGGAGGATCTTGTGGATCGAGGTGTCATCGAATACTTAGATGCGGATGAGGAGGAGAACGCCCTGATTGCTGATGCGCCAAGCCGGATAAATGAGAGAACAACCCATCTAGAAATTGCTCCGTACACGATTCTGGGAATTTGCGCTTCACTAATCCCCTACCCTGAACATAACCAATCGCCGCGAAACGCGTACGAATCAGCGATGGCAAAACAGGCATTAGGAATCTTCGCTGTTAACTACGCCAACCGAGTTGACTCTCGCGGCCACGTCTTGCATTACCCGCAAGTGCCTGTAATCAAGACTAAGCCTATGGAGATAATTAAGTACGATAGCAGACCAGCCGGGCAGAATTGTGTCGTCGCTCTGCTTTGCTACCAAGGTTACAACATGGAAGACGCCATCATAATCAACAGGTCATCAGTCGATAGGGGACTATTCCGTTCATCCTTCTACCGAGTATATGAAGGAGAATGCAGACAGTACTTGGGAGGTCTCCGAGACAAATTCGAAGTTCCAGAGGCAGGGATTAGAGGTTACCGAGGAGATCGGTACTACCGTCTGCTTGAGGAAGATGGCGTGATCGCCGTCGAATCAGAAGTCACAGGAAACACTGTACTAATTGGCAGAACCAGCCCCCCAAGATTTCTTGAAGAATACAGGGAATTCGAAGTGAAGGGCCCAACCAAACGTGACTCCTCAGTTGGAATGCGGCCCTCAGAGGAAGGAATTGTCGATTCGGTATTTCTGAGCGAATCGATTGAAGGAAATAGACTCGTCAAAGTACGCGTG
>CAZAGP010000057.1:0-3151 GCA_964484575.1 uncultured Candidatus Bathyarchaeia archaeon
AGCACAATCCTCAATACGGTTCCATCTCCCCACTATTACCGTCTGTATTTGATCGAGTTTCAGTGCAATTAATCTATATAAAATCCGAAGGCGTACGCATCCAGGAGAGGTATTCCCAGTGTCCACGGTGAAACAGTCAGAGTCCGAAACCGTTGCGCGTTTTCGGCTCAGACGGACATTGGAAATGCTTGCGGGAAAGGAAGGGAGAGGCACCGAGCTAATTAGCCTCTACGTACCGCCAGGCCGTCGGATTCATGAGGTTATGGCTAATCTGCGCGAAGAGTATGGAACTGCGTCGAACATTAAATCGAGAACAACAAGGAAGAACGTTCAGGATGCCATAGACCGTGTTAGTCAACGCCTGAAACTCTTCAAGGAACCACCCGAGAATGGGCTAGTAATATTCTGCGGGGCGATACCCCGGAACGGTGCTGGTTCCGAGAGAATGGAGACTTACGTTCTCATTCCCCCGGAGCCAATTAACGTGTACTTCTACAGATGTGATGCCCGCTTCCACACAGAACCTCTGCAGGAGATGGTACGCGAGCGAAGCGCGTATGGCGTTATCGTAATAGACACCAGTAACGCCGTGGTTGCGACGGTCCGCGGACAGAGAATGGAAATTCTGCAGAAATTCAGCTCAGGAGTCGCAGGCAAGCATCGAGCCGGAGGACAGTCGGCTAGACGTTTCGAGAGAATCCGTGAACAGTCACTCAACGAGTATTATCATCGTGTCGCAAACCATTCTACGGAATTACTGAACGAGGTTACGGGCTTGAAGGGGATCATAATAGGAGGCCCAGGGCCGACCAAGTATGAGTTCGCGGAAGGAGACTATTTGAATTACATGCTCAAACAGAAGATTCTAGCAACCATAGACACGTCCTACGTTGGGGAACAGGGGGTTGACGAAGTAATCTCGAAGAGTCAGGAGGTACTAAAAGGAGTCAGATACTTTGAGGAGAAACAGCTCGTGCAGAAGTTCCTGTATGAAATTGGGCACGAGACTGGATTGGGAGTGTATGGTGAGGTAGTAGTTCGAAAGTATCTCACAGCGGGAATCGTTGACCTACTCCTGGTCTCCGAGAAGATTAACACTCTGCACGTTTACGTTAAGTGCAAGAATTGCGGAGCTGCCGACGACTCGTTAATCCCTACCGCTAACTTCGTTAAGTTTGAGCAAGATTTGCTTTCAACTTCATGTAAGAAATGTAATGCGGCAGCATTGACCGTTGACGAGTCCAAGGATTTGGTTGATGAGTTAATTGAAATTGCTGAGAAACAGAATACGAATGTGGCGGTGATTTCGACGGAGACGAATGAAGGTGTCATGTTGAAGGATTCGTTTGGGGGTATTGCCGCTATTCTTCGCTACCGCGCGTCCTAGTTCCGGTGACTAATGACTATCGTGTCCAGAGTCAGATGAAGCGTTGAAAAACACGGAGTCGAGGTCCGCTTACTGTTGGACGTTCAGACTCTGCGTCCTCGCCGTCCGCCCGGGCGTCTCGTTCCATCATGTGGTATAGGAGTGACATCTTCAATTCGGCCAATCCGAAATCCGGCTCTAGCGAGCATGCGGATAGCTGCCTGAGCACCTGGACCCGGAGTACGTGCTTTGTGTCCCCCGGGAGCTCTAACTCTGATGTGTAGCGAAGTTATCCCTCTATCCTTTGCAACTCGAGCTGCTGCGGCTGCTGCTTGCATGGCTGCGTACGGGGATCCCTGTAACCGGTCTGCTTTTACGTGCTGTCCCCCTGCACTTCGCGAGATGGTTTCAGCACCGCTAAGGTCAGTTATGTGCACCAGCGTATTGTTAAATGAGGAATAGATGTTTGCGATGCCCCATCGCTGTTGAGCTTTCTTCTCCGACACGTGCTTATCCTCTAGCTAATTATTCGGAGTGGGAACACTTGGCTCGCATTATTTAACCTTCGTCGATGCAAGGGAGAGTGAGAAAGAGTTGGCAAGGAATTTACAGATAAGGGCAGCCAACCTGAATGATCTTACTGAGATATGTGAGATAGAGGAAGCCTCATTCTCCAGTGATCCGTATCCGGAGTTTCTGATTCGACGTCTGCTCAATGATAAGAAATCTCTCTTTCTGGTGGCAACACGTGGCAACGAGATAGTTGGCTATTTGGTTTCGAGGATGGAAGTCGGAACTGCTCACTTGATAAGTCTAGCAGTCCAGCCACGCGAACGTAGGTCAGGAACAGCAACGCAACTGGTGGATAAGTTAAGTGCCGCATTGCGTAAGAGTGGTGTGCGCGAGATTAGGCTTGAAGTTAGACTTGACAATAAGGGGGCGATCGAACTTTACGCCCGACTCAGGTTTCGAGAGGAACGTGTCCTTCCACAATACTACTCGGACGGCTCCCCAGCTCTTCTAATGAGGAAGGTAATCGAATGAACTGCCATCTATTCATAATAGATGTTGGAGAAGACAGGACCAGTGATGAGCCGATCTTGAGGCTGTGGGGGGTAGACGATGACGATCACAGGGTCCTACTTCTCCTCAATTGCATGAAACCATATTTTTACTTCCTGCCAGTTGAGGTTGGCAATCTAACTTCAATCAAGAACCCCATCTCTAAGTCCCTGCCAAAAGCGCAATTGACGGTTGAAGATCGGAGGCGGTTAGGGAAGTCAGTTAAGGCATTGAAGATTTCGTGCCAAGATTACACTCTAATGAACGAATGGGCGAAACGAGTTCACAAGGTCGTCAAGGGGGAAATCTTCGAAGATGACCTCAGATTGTCTGCTCGGTATATGACTGATCTTGAAGTCGTTCCGAGTGCTTGGCTTCAGGTTGAAGCTGAGCCTGCAGCAGTGGACGAGGTTGATGTCGAACGCATTTTCACGACGAACGCTGAACCTAGGAACGTAAAGCATGCGACTCCGAATCTTCGGTTGCTGGCTTTTCGCATCTTGACGATTGGACTGAGAGGTTCTGCTAATGCTGATCATGATGCAGTTCGTGCTATCGCTGTCGCTGTAGATGGCAAACAGCCGGAATTGAGATTGGCTGATGACGATGACAAACAGCTCCTATCCTGGTTCATTCAGAAAGTTAGATCTGTAGATCCTGACGTTTACCGGCTCGCGATTACTAATCTGCTGACTGAACGGACCGCAATACGGGCCGAGCTGT